>CALZHW010000321.1 GCA_945787125.1 uncultured Ectothiorhodospiraceae bacterium | reverse complement strand
ATCACTCACGCCTACTCGTCGGTACGGGCAAATATAAAGACATGATAGAAACCCGCCTGGCAACAGAAGCCAGCGGCGCAGAAATCATGACGGTGGCAATACGTCGAACCAATATTGGGCAAAATCCTGGCGAAGAAAATCTGCTTGACGTTTTACCACCGTCAAAATACACCTACTTACCGAATACTGCCGGTTGTTATACTGCCGATGATGCAGTGCGTACCTGTCGCTTAGCACGGGAACTGCTCGATGGCCACAGCCTGGTAAAGCTGGAAGTATTGGGCGATGAAAAAACCTTACTGCCCGATGTTGAGCAAACCTATATTGCGGCAAAAATTCTGATCAAAGAAGGTTTCCAGGTAATGGTTTATACCAACGACGATCCTATTGCAGCGAAAAAATTCGAAGAGATGGGCTGCGTTGCGGTTATGCCATTGGCCGCTCCGATTGGATCAGGGCTGGGCATTCGTAATCCATACAACATTCGCACGATTGTCGAAAACGCTAATGTACCCATCTTAGTGGATGCCGGAGTCGGCACCGCCTCGGACGCAGCAATTGCCATGGAACTGGGTTGTACCGGCGTCTTGATGAATACTGCTATTGCTGGTGCAAAAGATCCTGTGCTAATGGCCTCAGCCATGAAAAAAGCGATTCAAGCCGGCCGAGAAGCTTACCTGGCAGGTCGCATTCCGATGAAACGTTTTGCCAGTGCATCTTCTCCTATTGAAGGCACTTTCTTTTAGTTTTCTTTTATTTTTTTTTGCAATGCCCATTCATCCTGTAAAACCATGACTGAAGACATTCCGTTTAAACGCAAAATACGTAGCTTCGTTCGTCGTAGCGGGCGCATGACGGCCAGCCAAAAACGCGGCCTTGAGGAGCTCTGGCCACTGTTTGGCATTGAGTTCCGAGATTCAATATTAGATTTTACCACGGTGTTTGGGCGTGCCGCGCCCACCAACATCGAGATTGGATTTGGCATGGCCGAGAATCTCATTGCCGTTGCTAAAGCCAGGCCCGATGAAAACTTTATCGGCATTGAGGTGCATGACCCAGGTATCGGCAATGCCTTAAATCAAATTGAAGAGTTCAATCTGAGCAATATACGCGTCATCAAACATGATGCGGTAGAAGTATTAAAACGACAGATATCACCGCATAGCTTAAACAGCGTCTGCATTTTTTTCCCGGACCCATGGCATAAAAACAAACACCAGAAACGCCGCCTGATTAACGCCGAATTTGCCGATCTGCTAGCAACGAAAATCAAAAAAGACGGGCACATCTACCTGGCGACAGACTGGCAAGACTACGCAGAACAAATGCTAAATGTGTTAAATAATAATTCACATTTTAACAATCTCAGCGAACACAATGCTTATTGTGAACGCATAGAATTTCGCAGCTTAACCAAATTTGAAAAACGCGGTCAACGCTTAGGTCATGGTGTTTGGGAACTGATTTTCCAGCGAACTTAATAACCGGGTATTTCTACCACGAACTTGCCAAAATAATAATATTCCGCCGCCGATCAAGAAGAGAAGAAGTGTCTGAGGCGTGGGCACTGGTAACGGGCGAATACTATCCAGGGTTAGGGTTGATTCGATGAGGCCAGAAACCAAATCAACACCCAACTCACCTTCATTATCCCAATAATCCTGGCCAATAACACTGGTGCCGCTCTGGAAGTCTGTTGTTTCCTGCCAATTTTTCACAAATGAATTGGACTCCAGAAAAATCGCACTGCTTGCAAAAACTTGACCAACCCCGAGACTAATTATATCGACCCCAAGGTTATAATCAATGTCCTGATAGCTCAATGGACTTTCTTTAGTGGCAGACAAAAATTCCACATAAAAACGGTCTCGGAGAAGAGCCCCATTATCATCAAAGTCATTAGCAATTTCACTACCATTGCAATTAGTCCGCTTTTGGGGATCATCACAAAAACCCTGACGTTGAAAATCAAAGATAAGCTGATATTCAATGGGATCGCCCATACTGAAATTAACACCATCAACAAGGATAGACGGCGTAAAGTCACCGTTTTCTGACATGAAACTAATGTTTCCAACAAAGGTATAAATAAAAGGCGTTGCAAAAAGCGGCAACGAGACAAGTGACAAAAAGCAGAAACCAACAAGACGCGCGATAAGTTGCATTAGAGATGACCTTTTATAAATCAAATAGATAGCACATTAGTATAGTGAATAACGACAAAATAAAGCAACCTATCGTTTGGCTTGCTGCATCATACAACATACATCCATACGTTCCTAACTCACAATCGGAGTTCAAATATTGTTCCCGTAATCAGCGCTCATAGTGGCAAGGCCTTATAGAGAGTGTTGGCAGCATGGATGCTGCCGTCAAGCCTACACGGATGTATTCACGGCGCCTCTCGGTAAGGTTTTGCCGCTATGGGTGCGGGAAGGTGGCGCTTTTGTAACGTTGAGCTCCGAAACTTAACTCCTAAGTTGCTAACAACGTCAGCACGCCTTCCAGGCCACTCTGATTTAATGCGCAATCAGCCTCAGCTTGCACTCGGGGCTTAGCATGATAAGCAATACCCATCCCCGCTTCAGCCATCATTTTAAGATCATTA
>CALZHW010000320.1 GCA_945787125.1 uncultured Ectothiorhodospiraceae bacterium | reverse complement strand
TATTAATCACGGTGAATGGCTTGCCATTGTCGGCGCATCAGGCTCAGGTAAATCAACTTTACTGCACTTAATAGGTTTACTGGACACCCCATCGTCTGGCCGTTATCTATTGAATGGCAATAATGTGACTCATTTAAGTAACGATGCTCGAGCCGCTATACGCAATCAAGAAATAGGTTTTGTATTACAAAATGCCAATTTGCTTGCGCGCCACAGCGCAATTGAAAACGTTGCATTACCGTTAGTATATAGTAGCGTTTCGGCCAAACTACAAAGCGAACGCGCAACGGCAGCATTAACGACCGTGGGTTTAGCACACCGACTTAATCACTGGCCGCAACAACTTTCTGGCGGAGAACAGCAGCGCGTCGCCCTGGCTCGCGCGCTTATAAATAACCCATCACTGATACTCGCGGATGAGCCAACGGGTGCGTTGGATAGTCGCACCGGCAGCGAGATCATGGCATTACTAAAGACGCTCAATCAAGCGGGTCATACTATTATCATGGTGACCCACGATCGAGCCATCGCGCAGCATGCTTCACGAATCATCACAATTGGTGATGGCCTGATTGTCAGCGATGATATCGTTAGCAAAAGAGTCACCCAATGACAATATTTCAAGCCATACAGATTGCATTAAGAGGACTAAAGGCCAATCCGCTACGCAGCATGCTCACTATGTTAGGCATTATTATTGGTGTTGCCGCTGTTATCACCATGATCGCCGCAGGCAGTGGCGCACAGCTTCAAGTCAGTGAAAGATTCCAAAGTCTCGGCACGAATTTGATCCTGGTTATTCCTGGTGCGCAACAAGTCAGTGGCACACGCTTGGGCGCAGGCTCTTCGCACACATTAACTGAAGAAGATGCTATCGCGCTGCGGCGAGAAATTTCTGCCATTGCACTGGCAGCACCAGCTGTCTCCGGCAGCATACGCGCAGTACGGGGCAATCTTAATCGCCTAACAACCGTCACTGGAATAACCCTGGATTTTTTACAGGCACGAGAATGGAAACTGGCTTCGGGTCGGCATTTTTTTCGTGAAGAAATCGATACGGCAGGAAAAGTTGCACTGCTAGGTGCAACCGTGAAAACACAGCTATTTGGAACAGATAATCCACTGGGACAAACACTGAGATTAAATAACATTCCTTTCACTGTTATCGGTTTGTTGCAACCGAAAGGTCAAGGCGCTACCGGCGAGGATCAAGATAATGTCATCCTTATTCCTTTGACATCGGCAAAAATGCGCTTACTGTCCGGCAAGCACAACATCAATCGACGGGCAGTGGATATGATCGTCGTAAAAGTTGCTGAAGCGGACAACCTAATGTCAGCAGAACAGCAAATTACCGAAACACTACGGCGGCGTCATCGGCTTGAAAGCACAGAGGAAAACGATTTCAGTGTAAGAAATTTGGCAGAACTACTCAACGCCAGAGCTGGCTCATCACGTACAATCAGTATGTTTCTTGCGGCAGTAGCGTCCATATCACTGATTGTCGGTGGCATCAGCATTATGAATATCATGCTGGTCTCGGTGACCGAGCGAACAAGGGAAATAGGCTTGCGTCTGGCAGTAGGCGCGCGCCGTCGCGACATACGCCTGCAATTTTTAATCGAAGCGATGACGTTAACAACTTTGGGTGGATTCCTGGGCGCTTTATTAGGCACCTTAGCGGCTGCGGGTTTTGCTCAATGGGCTGGCTGGCCTATGCTGATTACACCAACAGCCATCTCGCTGGCATTGACTTCTTCAACGATACTCGGAGTTTTCTTCGGCTGGTATCCCGCTTACAAAGCGTCTCGACTTGATCCAATTCAGGCATTGCGATTTGAGTAGGAAGTGATTGTATGAGGACAGAAAGTGTACGGAGGTCTCACTGCATTGAACGGAATGTCACAAAACAACACGTCAAAATATATGTAATGTACGCGGCCAGAAAACCGCGCACGTTACACTATTCATTCACCAAATATTATGAACAAGGATCTTCTTCTGAACCTGGCTCGGCATTGGAGTCACTCACCGTATTTCCATTGATTAACTGCGTAATGGTTGTCCCACCAAACGACATAGAAAAATTCTGGCAGAGTGAACCATCTTCATTGAAACTTTGTGTAAATGAGGTCCCATTAGAGTTATTAAATGAAAAAAATGAGTTGAAACCAAAGTTCCCAAAACTCTGGTTACTGTTCATCGTGTTCGTATTGGTGAAGCTGCTTTGCGCAAAAGCGGCGCCTGAAACAAACATGGCTAAAGCGACACCAAAAACTAAATTCCGTGCATACATACTATAACTCCTTACTTTTAATTTTACCGACTACCCCGGCAGCATCAAGTAAACAAGATATACCTCATTTAGTCAACAGCTACGCATCTTGAATTGGGCTTTATTAACAGAAAAAATCCAATAACAAACAAACGAATAAAAAAACATATTACTTCAATCCAAATACATCTTCTTTAAACTGAAATTGAATATCTTCAATTTCTTTTTCACACGCAAGCAAGGCATCGACGCAATCTTTATCCAACGTTTCGCCTGCAAGTTTTTGCAACAGTTCAATCGCCTGCTCATTACTCCAGGCATCTTTGTAACAACGCTTGGAAGTTAAAGCATCAAATATATCAGAAACAGCGACAATTCTCGCTTCCAAGGGAATTTCATCACCTTTTAGGCCATCTG
>CALZHW010000319.1 GCA_945787125.1 uncultured Ectothiorhodospiraceae bacterium | reverse complement strand
TTAATTGAGCTACCCGGTAGCAACTGCTCAGCCATATAACTATTGGCTAAAACGACGGCATCAACACCGGCAATGTCGCCTAATTCGTTGCTCAGCAGCCATTTTTCACTAACACGATTTAGCTGAGTGATTTCTGTTTGCAACTGTAAACTGACCTTGCCGCGTAACTCTTGCAACATTACTTCGCACAATTGTTTGGGTGAGAGATAACCTGCCCGTGGAAAATAAAGCCCGGCGGAATTCACCGGCAATGCGGATTTTTCACTGACTTGTTCTTTTGTTAATATTTGTGCAAAACAGTCAGGATAAGCAACTCGTGCTGCTTTACCAAGCTGGCCTTGATTCAACAATTGAATGACACCTGTCTGCTGCCAATATAATTCCGCATAAGATTTTTTTAATTTGCTTAGCCACGCGGTAGTTTGAGTAAACGCATTATAATAAAATTGAGCATCCAGACTAAAATCGTTACTGAAACGCGGCATCACCAAACCACAAGGGTTGCCCGATGCACCACTGGCGACATCAGGCGCTTTGTCAAACAAGCTGACTCGCACACCACGATTTATCAACATCCATGCAGTGAATAATCCGGCAAGCCCAGCACCGATAACCCCGACAGTTTTAACCTGCGCGACAGGTTTCGCATGTGTGACTGAAAACCAGGGTTGCTTGCAGGCAAGTTTAGATTTTTTTTCGCGTAACTTGCCATGCAACATTTCACGCTTTTGGCCAAAACCTTTGGCTTTCATTACGTCAAATCCCACTGCTTGCAATCCACGCCGTACAAAACCCGCGGCAGTGAACGTGGCAAATGTTGTATTAAGCTGACCCATCTCAGCCATTAAATTAAAACATTCATCACTCCACATAGATTGGTTTTTTGCCGGTGAAAAACCATCGAGATACCAGGCATCGACTTTCACATTCAATGAAGAAAATTGCTCAACCACATCACCAATCATTAAATACAATACAACGCCGCAATCAATGAGCTCTATACAGTGCAGCCCAGGCAACGTATCCGGATAAGAAGGGTAAAGGTGCTCATAGATATAAGCAAACTGCGGCCATTGTTGATGAATTTTCTGTAAGTCTGCCCGTTGAATGGGAAATTTTTCAACAGAGTAATAATGCAATGTTTGTGTTGGCCGACGATTATTGATCCACGCATCGACTGTCAGAAAAAAATTCAGTCCAGTTCCAAAGCCAAATTCACCAATAACAAAATCATTCTGCTGCTGCCAGCGCTTTATCAGGAAATTATGTTCAAGAAATATATACGTTGATTCAGGAATGCCACCTGCACGCGAAAAGTAACACTCATCGAATTGTTGATTAAGCGGTATGTCATGCTCGAAAGAGAGCTTGCTGTACTGGATGGGATTCATTAGTGGTTAGTCAACGGACTGTGAGAAAATAAACTCAGGTGTGATTACACGGAAAACGGATTATATTAAATGCACTTAACCTTGTGGGAGCGCTGGCTCGGTTGGGTAAAACGAATCAACTGCAGCAATAAGTTCATCGACTTGCAACGGCTTATGCAAACACATTTCCGCACCGGCATCTAACATTTTTTGCCGAATATCTGGCTCATCTAAGCCCGTCATGGCGATAACATGGGTGTTCGCTGTATCAGCGTTTTGCTTCAAAAAACCACACACTTGAATACCATTAATACCGGGCATCATAATGTCCAACAATATCACATCAGGCAAAAAAGCCTGAATCAGACTGCCCGCACTAAAGCCATCATGCACAACCTTTACCTCAAAATCTTCTTGCGCATTACTAAATACTTCGTGTAAATAACCAGCAAGTAACACGTCATCGTCAACAATTAATAATTTGCGTTTTTTATGAAGTCCAGACTTTATGCCGCGGTTTGCTGCGAAATTCAACACATCACTACGCTGAAAACGCCGGTGCCCACCGGGCGTGGTTAAGGCTTTCAAGCCCCCTTTCTGCGCCCACTGCCTAACCGTAACAGGGGAAACCATTAGCATTTCTGCAACTTCTTGCGGCGTTAAATAATCTTTATCAGATGGTTTTTTCATTATTTCAATTGATAGCAGTACGACATTGTGAACAATAACAGCTCTGTTTCGACAAACAAGCGCTTAACCTTAAGTCAATGATTAAACCAAGAACTCTGATTATTCTATACCAATTCTTTAGAAATGTACCAGTAGTATATTGGTAACTTATCAATATGTAACAAAATTTCAGTAAATAATCACTGGAAACATTTACTTTCCAGTGATTAAAATTACATAACGCATTCAAAGTCTGCTTAAAAAAATTCTGTCATTTATTGCTCGCAATGTAACGTACAAATTATGATCGAAACGTGTGAGCCAGCCAAAATTAATCGCTAATTTGCCTATTTACAAAAGATGCATTGTTGATTTACTTAATATTCCCACAGTATTTCGATATACTTCTTGAAACATTTTTAGAACTCTTCGGTTTCAACCCACGACTGAAGCTACACGTAAAAGTTAGCAACAGCTAAAACTATCGTCAAGCAGGACGCTACCGGTACATTATACACAAGCAACAGGATTGCCTATGTCACACATTATAAAATAAAGTCGGGATTTTTTGATGGAAACAGCACGTTGGCAGCAGATTCAAGAACTCTTTATGGCGGTCGAGGCCATGGAAGGTTATGCGCAGATCGACCACCTGAATCAGCTCTGC
>CALZHW010000318.1 GCA_945787125.1 uncultured Ectothiorhodospiraceae bacterium | reverse complement strand
TCTATGATGCCAAGCAATTGCCTGATCTAGTTTTGCTGAAAATTATTGAAGTCGGTTCTGCCGACTGCGGCCGACGACCTATCGCCTTTCCGACTGATCCAGCCTGCCATCTGGCATTTATTCCCAACCCTAGCGAAGGTACCTTAAGCCTGGTGAATACTGCCTCATTAGAGGTTACTGAAACCGTGAAAATTGCTACCAAAGGCGGCCAAGAGTTCAACTTTTCGTTGTGGGAAGATAGTATTTACGGTGCATAGGGTTGCCGTAAAAATTAGTTTACATTTATGGGTTTTCAATCGCCATTTTAGCACCAAAAGTAGGCGCTCTTAGGCGAGGCGTGAGGAAGGCAAATAGCGAGCTATTTAACTAACGAACAACGCAGCTAAAATGAGTGAGTGGAAAGTTAGAAATGTGAAATAATTTTATAGGCAGCCCTTAATTATAAAGTTGGGATAAAGCGGTGGGTATTTCTCAACTCACCGCTTTAAACCTTAACGCAAACTAATTATCGGCCAATCATTTGTCTCTGCGACTCGCAAGAGTATGTCATCCGCATCAACTGCCACAGGATGATCAACCAAGCGCAGTAGAGGCAAGTCATTGTGCGAATCGCTATAGAAATAGCTACCCTGCATATTTTTTCCGTTTTGTGCCAGCCAACGATTTAAATTATCCACTTTACCCGCTTGAAAACACGGTGTGCCACTCACTTCACCGGTATATTCTCCCGCTATCATCTCGGGCTCGGTGGCGAGTAAGATATCAATATCATATAAAGCCGCAATTGGTTGGGTAACAAAACTATTGGTGGCAGTGATTATTAGACAAACGTCATTCTTGGTTTTGTGCGATTCAACTAGTGCTCTAGCTTTATTCAGAATCAGTGGCCGAATTTTCTCTTCGATGAAATCTGCTCGCCATGCATGCAGGCTAGACAGCGGGTTTTCTTTGAGCGGCTTTAGGCTAAAACGTAAAAATTCGTAGATATCCAACCCACCCGCTTTATATTCTTCGTAAAACCGCTGATTTTCAGTTTCATGAAATGTTTTGTCAACAACGCCTCGCTCGGCGAGGAATTGTCCCCATAAATAGTCGCTATCTCCACCCAACAAGGTGTTATCAAGATCAAAAATTGCTAGTGCCAATGTTCATCCTTTAGTGAAATACGTTAAAAACAGTACAAAATGGTAATTATAGGAACCATTTTGAATCAAAAACTGATATATAACAAAGACTAATCGCTTATTTTTTATCACTTTTTTATAAATTCTCTGATTTTTGGGGTTTGCTTGCTAGTTGATTGTCGTTAAAATTTGAAGTTTATCCCAATCTATGAAATATTGTGAAAGATTAGTGAATTAAAATATGAGATGGCTGTGATTGATGCTGAAGGCTATAGGTTGAATGTTGGCATCATCTTGTGTAATCAAGATGATGATCTGCTATGGGCGCGAAGAATCGGCCAAGACGCTTGGCAATTCCCGCAAGGCGGCATTATGAGCCATGAAACGCCCACCGAGGCCATGTATCGCGAACTCCACGAAGAAGTGGGTTTGCAACGACAGCATGTTAACATTGTTGGCTGCACCCAAAACTGGCTGAAATACGACCTTCCGAAAAATCTAATACGCCATGGCAGCAAACCGTTGTGCATCGGCCAACGACAAATGTGGTTTCTATTACGCTTTGTTGGGGATGAAAATGATATTTGCCTAAACCATATGGACAAACCAGAATTTGATCACTGGCGCTGGGTGGATTATTGGCACCCCTTGTCAGAAATTGTCTCATTTAAAAGGCAAGTCTACGAATCAGCATTGTCTGAATTAGCACCTTTGCTCTTTAGTCAACACGTTATCCGCTCCAAAAAGCATTCGAATATTTAACTCGGTACTCCGAGGAGTACTGCCTATGCGGTTAAGAAAAGTATAGGGTGAAAAACGTTTAACCTGAAAAACCTGATTAGGAAATTGCGTGTTAGACACCATAAGACGAATTATACAAGAAGTAAACTCTGCACCCAATTTGGCGCAAGCACTCGATCTCATTGTTCACCGAGTAAAACAAGTTATGCATTCCCAGGTATGCTCAATTTATCTGCTGGATCATGCTGCCAAACAAAATGTATTAATGGCGACTGATGGTTTAAATCCAGCATCAATCGGCAAGGTTCGATTGAAGCTTGATGAAGGCTTGGTCGGATTAATCAGCGAACGCGCTGAACCCATAAATCTTAATGACGCACCCTCTCACCCTGCTTATAAATTTCTACCTATTACTAATGAAGAGAGATTCAATTCCTTTCTTGGTGCCCCCATTGTGCATCATCGCAAAGTATTAGGCGTTATCGTCGTGCAGGAAGCCGAATCACGACTCTATAGTGAAGAAGAGCTGACATTATTAGTAACCATAGCGGCACAGCTAGCTGGTGCCATTGCACATGCTGACGCAGTGGGTGAAATCACCGGTTTGCATAATATTAACCATAAAGACCGCCCACTTAAAGGTCTGCCGGGTGCCGCAGGCGTAGCGTTTGGTAACTCTGTTGTTATTTACCCACCTGCAGATTTAGATGCAGTACCGAATCGAACCACTGATGACGTCACGGGTGAACTAGAGGCTTTCCGCAATGCCGTAGAAGCCACCAAGCAGGAGCTGTCGAAATTAAAAACGCGGATTTCACAACTGCCTGGCGAAGACCAATTACTTTTCGATGCTTATTTACTGATGCTAA
>CALZHW010000317.1 GCA_945787125.1 uncultured Ectothiorhodospiraceae bacterium | reverse complement strand
TATATTCGGGTATAGATAAAAAAACTGCGAGTACCGTCACAAAATTAACATAAAAGCCGAGTGAAAGTTTGAATCAATTCTCATTTCATCCGACACAGTATTATGACGTACACCACAGAAGCTTCATAGTAACATGAGAAAAGTAAAGTTAATGATAACGGTAACAGTGCTGGTTGCGGGGTTAATTGCCGCATTCACTTTCAAGGTGGAGGAAGATCAATACAAGGGCTACACGAAAATGGTCGAACGTGTGTATGGTAATCCAGACTCTGGCAGATCACATAATTTAGATCTCAGTAAATACCGTCCAAATATCAATGGCCAGTAAGGCGATTGCAGGTAAGGCAATAATAGGCACGGAATAGGTGCATAAAAACTTCCTGATTATTCCCAGCGAAAAATTCGCGCCCCTACAACAATAAATACAATGCTCATCAAGGTCAGTACCAACAGGTTCGGCCAGACTTCCGTAAGACCTGCTCCCTCTGTCATTACCGCACGCGATGCATCAACTACATGGGTTAATGGAAGTATCAATGCCGCTTGCTGAATAAGCGGGTTGGCGCCTTCTAGAGAAAACCAAACACCCGACAATATCATCATTGGCCAGGACAAAAGATTCAGCAAACCGCCAGCAAGCTCTTCACTGGCAATACGGGCAGCAACCACCAGACCCAGTGAAATCATACATATCGCGCCCAGCAGAAATATGAAGAAAAGCAACAGGTGCGAACCTAGCATACTAAAATCAATCACGAAACTACTGCCAATATAAACAATAGTCGTGATAGCCATCATTAAAAATAATCGAGAAAGCATTTGTGCCACCAAAAACTCTATCGCTTTTAAGGGTGTCGCTTTCAGCCGTTTCAAAAAACCACTCTTGCGATAACGCACAATGACGTAACCAACGCCAAACAAGCAACCGAACATGATATTAAAAGCGAGGATACCGGGCAATACCCAGTCGATATAGCGAATTTCTCGGGTATCAATTGTTTGTTTTTCAAAACTCTTGCCACCTGTGCCCCAAAGTATTTTTTCTAGCAAATAACCATTAGGCGAACTTGAATTAACCCAATATCGCGGTACAGGCTGAGCAGCAACAAGCATATCTATCTGATGATGACTGAGTTTGTCGATAGCCGTTGCTGTATTTTGAAAAGGGATCAGCTGTAAATAATGCAGCTCAACAAAATCGAGCTGTGCCTGTTGCAACTGCTCAATGGTACCCACATAACCCACTTTATAAACGGTTTTATCATCGCCGGAAAAGATTACCGCAAAACCGATCAACAGGAAAAATGGCATGAGCACCGTCCAGGCTAACGCCGATCGGTCACGAACAAACTCCAGGTTTCTGGCGTGTAACACAGCGAGAAAACGTCTCATGTTTAGCGCCTCAATTGATTACCGGTTAATGCAATAAATAAATCTTCCAGACTCCACGCTCGCAGCTTCATTCGACTCAATGAAACCCCGGCCTGCAACATAGACTGGATAGTTTGATGAATGTCGTGCGTCTGAACCTCAATGTAACCGTTATGCACGGTGTATTGCCCCGCTTGCAACTGCGCGAGATAATCACCCACATCACATTCAGGCAACTGAATAACGGTGTTGCCAAAATGATTTTTCAATAAGGTTTCCGGCGTACCCTGTGCAATTATTTGGCCTTTATCGACGATAATAATCTCATCACACAACTCGTTCGCTTCTTCCATATAATGCGTGGTGAGAATGATTGTTTTGTTACGTGCGCGAATTAATTTTACCAGATCCCAAAAATTTCGTCGGGCTTGTGGATCCAGACCAGTGGTCGGCTCATCTAAAAAAATTACTTCAGGATCGTTCACCAACGCAAGCGCGAGTAATAATCGTTGTCGCTGCCCGCCCGAAAGTTTCTTATTATCGCGTTCCAGTAAATCCTCTAACGCACAGAGTTCAATTAACTCATCCCAGGGCAAGGTGCGCTCATACAAATTTTCAAAAAAACTAATGGTTTCTCTAACGGTCAGAAATTCCTGCAGTGATGTGGCTTGAAATTGTATGCCGGCTTCCTGGCGAAATTGTTCCCCAACAGGCTGGGCCTTGTATAAAACTTCACCTGATGTCGGCGTTAGTATCCCTTCCATCATCTCTATGGTGGTAGTTTTTCCTGCGCCATTTGGCCCTAGCAATCCAAAGCATATGCCTTTTGGAATGGCAAAACTGATGCCATTAACGGCATTCACTTCGCCATAGTGTTTTACCAGATTATTAATTGTTAGCAAATTCACTCGCATACACCGACTTGCTGAATTAATGGGGGGAAATGCATATAACTAGGATTTTTCAATTTAAGGGGCTATATTTTTTTGGTTTAGTAAACCGTAAAGAATCACATTAGAAACCTTAATCAATCTGCACACAGACATCATCCAAACTTGATATAGCGCCCTGTGAAACTCGACTTAACAGCAGTTTCAACTCATCCTCAGATGCCGCAGCAATCAAACAAATCCGCTTGGTTTGGACGTCCGGGTTTGTATAGACAAATTTTTCATCCGCTATTTCGATCAAACGATCTTTGCCGGGTGGTATTCTTGCATCACTGTAAATAATCGACACTTTTTCTCGCTGGTCAACCTCCAGCAAGGCAATATGAGTGGGAAAGGTCGTAGACATTTTAAAAAACAATTTTTCACCGGTCGCCACAGTCGCCGCATCCACTTGTTTACCTGTGGCTATATCATAGACAG
>CALZHW010000316.1 GCA_945787125.1 uncultured Ectothiorhodospiraceae bacterium | reverse complement strand
CGTCGGCAAATTTAGCCACGGAATTTAACAACTCCATGACAGCCGCAATCGCGGTATTAAACGTATGGCGACGAGCATAATCATCCGTGGTTTTCTGAATAGCCTGATGAATATTACGTCGTAAGCCTTTCCCATTCTCGGTCAAACTGGACAAATCAAGTTTTGTTTCACCGGCTGTCCCGGCTTTTTCGGCGTGATCGTCAACCATGCGCCAAAGACGTTTTAGAAAACGGTGCGAGCCTTCCACGGCTGTATCGGACCATTCCAGACTTTGTTCCGGTGGCGCAGCAAACATCATAAACAATCGTGCGGTGTCCGCGCCGTAGGTTTCAATTAACTGCTGCGGATCAACCGTATTGCCTTTGGACTTCGACATTTTAACGCCGTCTTTTAAAACCATGCCTTGCGTCAATAAATTAGTGAAAGGTTCGTCGTTGTCGAGTAAACCAGCATCACGCATAAGTTTATTAAAAAATCGGGCATATAATAAATGTAAAATTGCATGCTCAATACCACCGATATAATGATCCACCGGCAGCCAATATTTTGCTCGCTCATCAAGCATGGCAGAGTCATTGCCTACGCTGGCAAATCTGGCGTAATACCATGACGATTCCATAAAGGTATCAAAGGTATCTGTCTCCCGCTCTGCCGCACCACCACATTGCGGGCAACTGATTTCATAAAACGCTGGCATTTTTTTAATGGGCGAACCAACGCCGTCAAATTCAATATCTTCGGGTAAAACCACCGGTAAGTCTTTTTCAGGTACGGCAACTGCGCCACAAGTTTTACAATTTATAATCGGAATGGGCGCTCCCCAGTAGCGTTGGCGCGATACACCCCAATCATGCAAACGATAATTCGTTCTTTTTTGGCCGCTATCTTTCGCCGCTAATGCGGCGGCAATTTTGTCGAAAGCCTCAACGGAACTCAAACCGGAAAACTCGCCCGAATTTATTAACAGGCCTTTATCAACAAAAGCAGCTTGCGACAAATCAATCTCGCTATTATCGGCCGGTTTAATCACCTGCTTTTTCACGAGTGAGTATTTTTCTGCAAACTCCCAATCACGTTGATCATGCGCGGGCACCGACATAACCGCGCCTTCGCCATAACCCATTAAAACGAAGTTAGCGACATAAATAGGCACCCTCTCACCACTTAACGGATGAATCGCATTGAAACCCGTTGGCAAACCTTTTTTCTCTGCAGTTTCAATGCTGGCCTCTGCGGTTCCCGCCGCTTCACTCTGCGTGATAAAATCCGCCAGTGCTGAATTTGTTTCAGCCGCTGTTAAACTTAATGGATGTTCTGGCGCCACCGCAAGATAGGTCACACCCATCAAGGTATCTGGGCGAGTGGTGTAAACCTTCAAGGTTTGTTGCGTTTCGGCTACGGTAAAGGTTATTTCCACCCCTTCTGATTTACCGATCCAGTTACGCTGCATGGTTCGCACTTGCTCCGGCCAGCCGCTTAATTTATCCAGCTCGGTTAACAGCTCTTCTGCATATTGGGTAATTTTCATGAACCATTGCGGAATTTCTTTGCGCTCCACTGGGCTATCACAGCGCCAACAACAGCCATCAATCACCTGCTCATTAGCTAATACAGTCATGTCTTGTGGACACCAGTTTACCGGTGCGGTTTTTTTATAGACCAGGCCTTTTTCATACAGTTTAGTAAAAAACCATTGCTCCCAGCGATAATAGTCCGGCTTACAAGTCGCGAACTCTCGGCTCCAGTCATACGCAAAACCCAGGCGCTTTAACTGCCCCCGCATGTAATCAATGTTTTCATCGGTCCACTTGGCGGGTGGCACATTGTTTTTAATGGCGGCATTTTCAGCGGGCAAGCCAAAGGCGTCCCAACCCATGGGTTGCAGCACATTTTTGCCGCACATACGCTGATAACGGCTGATCACATCGCCAATGGTGTAATTTCGTACATGACCCATATGCAGGCGGCCTGAAGGATAAGGAAACATGGCGAGGCAGTAGAATTTTTCCTTGCTGTCATCCTCGGTTACTGCAAAGCTATTATTTTCTTCCCAATATTCTTGTACTTTTGCTTCGACTTGTTTTGGCTCGTATTGTGTTGCCATTAGAGTTTGTTCACCTGCGTCCATTGACTAATGAGTGGCATTATATGTCTTTCTGAGAGATTTCCCAATTAACTGGGTACATTTACATTGAGTAATTTGTTGGACACGTTGCACTTAGCCCAACCTACACTTGCTTCCTCTCGCTACGGCTCCCGTTCTCGGGCATGCTTCTAAAAACATTACTGATCAAGATATAGCAACTCATTCCTGGCTTGCAGGGACGCGAATTACCATGTCTCCACAAAAAAATAGAGCAATGTTGTGCTATTATTAACTCATAATCAGAGTGCAACTATTCTCCATAAGTGATACCGGTGCGGGCGCTGGAAAGTAGCATTTTTGCAACTACCGAATTCAATAATTACCCCCTTAGTCAGCGCTCATAGTGGCAAAGGCCTTATCGAGAGTGTTGGCAGCATGGATGCTGCCGCCAAGCCTACAGGGACGTATTCACGGCGTCTCTCGATAAGGTTTTGCCGCTACGAGTGCGGGAAGGTGGCATTTTTGAAACTTTGAAACTAGCATTAAATAAACCATAACCAGGAGTGAGTAGCATGCCCCATAAAGATAAAGCATTATCTGAAAAATTATCTCAGGCGTATGATCAATTTTTACAGACCACTCGCCAATTCATTGATGTCACCGAGAAAGAAGCAAAACCCGCGATTCTTGATGCCGTCGATAAAGC
>CALZHW010000315.1 GCA_945787125.1 uncultured Ectothiorhodospiraceae bacterium | reverse complement strand
TTATATTATTTTCTATATAATAAAGAGCATAACCAATGAATGTAAAACAGCTACGCCTAGTCTGTGAAATGGTAAAAAATGGTTATAGCGTCTCACGCACCGCAGACGCCCTATTCACATCACAACCCGCGATTAGCACTCAGTTAAAAACATTTGAGGATGAACTGGATCTCAAACTCTTCCAACGTGCGGGAAAACGCATCACAGGATTAACAGCACCCGGCAAAACGATTCATCACTATGCTGAACAAGCCCTCTTAAACATGAAATCCATTCAACAGATTGCGAATGACTACGCTAATGTAGAAACCGGCAAGCTCCGAATCGCCACGACACATACACAAGCCTGTTATGCCCTGCCCAGTGTCATAAAACGTTTTGCAGAACGCTACCCAAACGTTCAGCTCAACATTCATCAAGGCAGCCCAACACAAATCAGTGACATGGTTCTGCACGGTGAGGCGGATTTCGCGATAGCCACTGAAGGCATTGCAAATAATGTAAAGTTAACGATGCTGCCAGTCTACAGCTGGAACCGCGGCATTATATCCACGAAAGATCATGCCATCGTAAACGCCCCAGAATTAACACTGGAAGAAATCGCGAAATATCCCATCGTCACCTACGACTTCGCGTTTGCCGGCCGGTCAGTCATAAACAAAGCTTTCCAACAAAAATCCCTGGAACCCAATATTGTATTAACCGCGATAGATTCTGATGTAATAAAAACGTATGTAGCATTGGGATTAGGTATTGGACTCATTGCAAACATGGCTTACGATAAAACCAAAGATACCAATCTACACTGCATCGATGCTTCTCATTTATTTGAAGACAGCACAACCTATATCGGCTTCAAAAAAGGAGACTTTTTGAGGGAATACATGATCCAGTTTATCGAATGGTTTGCACCAAATGTTACGCGGGAGGAAATACTTGCAAAAAATGCTTGATGGCTGTCGTAGCTATATTTATGTGTTAGGAAGGTGTACGGAGTAGTTTGCGGTGTTAGCATCTGGGTTTTATATTCTGAGTCGCTCGTTGACGAGCCCAAGGACGATAGTATCACTCCCTCTTTGCACCCAAATCAATATACCTGTATCAAAAATCTTGGCGAGGTTTTCTTAAACTGCCTAGCCCCTCAAGTACCGCCTGCTCAGATTCCTCGTACATATTGAAAAAAGATGATCTTTAACTTTTAATGCCGTTTTTTCTCGAGCGGGTTTAATTATGCCTTTTACTTCCCCGCGGTAAAGGACCGTAACACTTTCATTTCTATCAAGGGCCTTCAGAATATCATTGGTCTTGAATCTCAAATCTACTTAAAGACGCTTTCATATCTATCTCAACTTGAAAGTCATATATGTTTACAGACTGTAGACAGTTTTAATAATAATTCAAGAGTTTATTAGTTGTTGTTAGCGCCAATTTCATTTACTTGTTAAGCGCTCCACCTGGAGAAGCTCTGACGAGCTAAGTGGGCCGTAAGCTTTAGGGTACGACCAACCATAACCCCATCTAAATTTTGTTGGTAAAAAAGGAGCACCCCCGACCCTAACTCCCACCAACATTAGCAATGCTACTTCAGGCTCTCCAACTTTTTCCACACAGGACTTTAAAGCCCTATCTGATGCTAATCGCTCTTCGTATGTACCACCTTTCCAGTAAGCATAATCATGCTCTTTACAGCAAGGCAACCACAATCTATTTTGCTCAGTTGTTCCATCAGGAAATGCACTACATCCATCGCTTTCAAATGGCTTCAGAGTGCCAGCATTAATTGGCACAGCAGCCAGCATAATGATAATTATGATAAATTGAAAGAATAATTGTTTCATGGAAATCCTAGATCCTCTATTAAATATCATGCCTGAGTGCTAATTTCGTTTATTTGCGAATACATAGCCGCCATCATTTGAATGCTATGCACCTACCATAATACACGGTAGCTTTAGCTGGTTCATTCAGAATGTCTACCGGCAATATAATAGTGTTGGCTAGGACGCTTAATGGGAAGTCAATTATCGTAAATGGTGTTGCGATAATTGCAAACAGCCACACCCCAGAAAATAAATACATATTCATGAGCATTTCACAGTGGGGTTTTGTTTGAACGAAAATAAAGCGAGAACAGACCAAGTTTATTGATTTATTATGGGCTTGTATTCTTCCAATAAAACATAATCAGCTTTAAGTGCGTATTTAGTCATCAGGAACATGCGCATAGAATTGTAGCTACCACCTGTGACTGAATCTCTGGATGTTATTAGAATATCTTCTATGCTATCCATATTAAAGTCGCCTTTAGCAACCAAGCCAATTTCCTGCTGCCCACCATCATGCCTATAAACAACCTTATAATCATCTATCCTTTCAAACTCTGCTATCCGATTCACATCACCCCAGTGCACCTTGCTCTTATCATCGAGGAACTTTTTGTATTCAGTCTCCGACACCAGCATCGCCAACTGTTTAGGTAATACGCCTGGTATATTGCCATCCAGGACAAGATTTTTTAAATAGCTTGATGTTGCAGGTCTGGCATTGGCGGTGTCTCTTGCCGCCATACACATTAAGCCAAATTCCATATAAGCTGATCTTTCATACTCCTTAACTGGCTGCTTTTCTGCTTTCGAAGAGCCAAAATAATCTTGGCAATTCTTTACCAACTGATGAGCATTCTTATCATCTGGAAAACTTACGGCAATTTCTGTATACCAGTCTTTACTCAAGGAAGCCTTCAACATACCGGGAGATTTCAGCTCCTCCGGCACAGTTAGGAGACTGCCAAGATACAGACCACC
>CALZHW010000314.1 GCA_945787125.1 uncultured Ectothiorhodospiraceae bacterium | reverse complement strand
GAAGGCGTAAGTCGCGCTACCACACGCACTGTGGTTCATACTGCATTTGCCGTGTTGGGACTGGATTTTATATTAACGGCATTAATGTTTGGAGGCATTTAACATGACAGGTAGAGCCAAAATTGAGCTAGCCGTTGGATTTTTCGTGGTGATTGGCATAGCAGCGTTAGTCGTATTGGCGCTAAAAGTTTCAAACCTTAGCTCTTTCAGTGGCAGCAATGGTTACAACGTCTTTGCCACTTTCGAAAATATTGGCGGACTGAAAGCACGCGCACCGGTCATGATGGCTGGGGTAAAAATTGGAGAAGTTAAAGCAATACGCTTAGATACTAAAATGTTCGAGGCTGAAGTGATTTTATCCATCGAGCCAGAATACAATCAATTGCCGCTCGACACTGGCGCCAGTATATTCACCTCGGGATTGTTGGGTGAGCAATATATCGCGCTGGAGCCTGGTGGTGAAACTAAGGTGCTTAAAGACGGCGATAAAATTTCTTTGTCACAATCAGCGGTGGTACTTGAGCAAGTCTTAAGTAAATTTTTGTTCAGTAAGGCAGCGGGTGATGAGTAAAATCGTTGCGGCTTTCATTTCACTTGTGATGTTTACTTCGGCTCACGCCCAAGTGATCGATTTGCCGCAAGCGATTGAAAAAGCCTTACAGTACGATCCGCGTATCAGTGAACTCGAAAACTTCGTTAAACATGCACAAGCACTAAAAAGTGAAGCGGAGGGTAGCGATGATTTACGGATTTCCGCTAACACCTTCATCGGCATTTCGCCGGGTCTGGATGGTGGTCTGTTTAAAACCGAGAGTTGCGGTGATGGGCAAAGCTGTGATCTTCGTTCGGATCGTTACACCCTGGAAGATGGTTTGTCACCCTGGTTGTATCTGGAAGTGGGCATCATCAAACCACTAATAACATTTGGCAAGATCGAAAACTATATTGAAGCAGCGAAAAACAATATTCAGGTAAAGCAGCAAGATGTGCGATTGCAGCGCGGCAGCACAGTATTTGATGTGAAGCGTGCCTACTATGGCTATTTGGCGGCGCGAGATACACATTTATTCCTGGGTGATATTGCCAATCGAGTAGGGAATGCATTGGAATCCGCCGAACTGGCGATTGAAGAAGATACCGGCACAACCACTCAGTCAGATGTATACGCCTTGCAGTCGGCATTAGGTTTAGTGAATAGTTATGTGAATAAAGCCGGTGCCCTTGAACAGGTTGCCATGCAGGGTCTCAAGGTATTAGTCGGGATAGACTTTGACGCGCCGCTCGAGCTGGCGGACAAAGGACTGGCGCCGGTGGATTTGCCGCAATCGGCGTTGGTTGACTTGACTGAGCAAGCTTTACAGGAACGGCCTGAAATTTTGCAGTTGAACAATGGTTTACAAGCCAGAAAAGCCCTGACTCAAGCCAAGCGGGCGACGCGAAAACCGAATTTATACGCGGGTATTGTCGGTATGGCGGCCTATTCTCCATTGCGCGACAAAGTGGATAATCCACATATTTATGATCCTTTTAATGACTATGGCGTAACCCCGGTGGTGGGTATGCAGTGGCAATGGGAGCCAGGCGTGCAAAATGCTCAAGTTCGACAAGCGCAAGCCGAATTAGATGCGTTGACGGAAAAAAACCGCTTTGCACAACGAGGCATTCCGTTTCAGGTTTCAGAGGCTTATATCCAGGCCAATGCGCACCATGAATCATTGCAAGAGCTACGTAAGAGTGCGAAAGCGGCGCGCCGTTGGATGATAAGCCGTTATACGGAATTTGAAGCGGGTCTGGAGCCGGTCGATAAACTGGTGAGTGCTTTTCAAGCTTATGTGCTGAGTTATAGTGATTACTTGCAAACCGTTTACGCTTACAACATGCAAGTCGCACAATTAGAAGTCGCCATTGGAGATTATGAATGAAACGTCTGATCAAAGTAATGAGTATGCTGTTAGTTTTGTCATTGGCAAGTATTGCAATTATGGCCATTGCGACTCCAACTGGTCCGCAAGAATTGATTGAGTCTGTCGCTAACCAAACCCTGGAACGGATTAAAAAAGATAAAGATAAAATCAAAGCCGACCCGAAGTTTGTTAATGGCTTGATTGAAGAATTGGTGTTGCCTAACTTCGATTTTGAGCGTATGTCGCGCTGGGTTTTGGGTAAACATTGGCGCAAAGCCAATGATAGCCAAAAACAGCAATTTATTGAGGAATTTAAAAATCTGCTGATTCGCACTTACGCAACATCGTTGTTGGAGTATTCAAATCAGGAGATTCGTTATTTGCCGTTTCGCGCTGCTGCAGGTGCTGAGGAAGTGACAGTGCGTTCGGAAATTGATCAGCCCGGTGGTTTCGCTATTCCGATCGACTATCAGCTTTACCAGAAAGGCGCTGAATGGAAAGTGTTTGATGTCATCATCGATGATGTTAGCCTGGTAACTAATTATCGTTCCAGTTTTTCTCGTGAGATTCGTCAATCGGGACTCGATAACTTGATTAAGTCACTCGCGGAAAAGAATTAGCGGAAAAGAATTAATAGAAATGGCCAACATTACACTTGAAAAAAAAGATGGCAAGCTTTATCTGCAAGGCGATCTGACATTTGATTCGGTTCCGTCGATCATCGATAAACCGCTCTTCAATGGTGAGGACTCTCTCAGTATCGATTTAGCGGGTGTGACGCATTCAGATAGCGCTGGACTAGCGTTATTAATTCAGTGGTTCCGACAGGCTAAAAAGGAAGCAAAAAAAGTGGAATTCCTACACGTACCTGCAAAAATGCAAGCATTGGCAAAAGTGAGTAATCTGGATAAAGTTCTG
>CALZHW010000313.1 GCA_945787125.1 uncultured Ectothiorhodospiraceae bacterium | reverse complement strand
AATACTTTCGAGCGTGAAATGAGCAAGGAGGGTTTTTCTGGCCCCTCATCTCAGTTCCACCATAAACATCCTCCCACAAGCTGGACAACCATAGATGGTCCGCTAAAACCACGTGCATTTGACTCTACTAAATTGAATAAAATGGTGACTAATCCGTGGCAATCTGAAATTCTACTCGCTAATGCTGTAACAAAAATACGTATCTGGATAAGTAATACTTCAATGGAGCAGCTGGTAAGAAACGCCGATGGCGATGAGTTACTTTTTTTTCACCAAGGCACTGCCGAGTTGTTTTGTGATTTTGGGCATATGAGTGTTAGTGAGGGAGATTATGTACTCATACCACGCGGTACCCTTTGGCGTTTGGAGTATAAAGAATCCATCAAGGTATTGATGATTGAAGCAACGGGTTTGAGTTATGGACTGCCTGAAAAAGGCATGCTTGGTCATCACGCCATATTTGATCAGGCCATGCTTGATACTCCCGCCATTAATCCGAAGTTTTTAGTTCAACAAAACGAAAATCCTCACCAAATTTTGGTAAAACGGGATGAACAAATCTCGACGCTGACTTATCCATTCAATCCACTGGATGCGATCGGCTGGCATGGAGACCTAGCAGTCGTGAGAATTAACTGGCGGGATATTCGTCCAGTAATGAGCCATCGTTATCATATTGCACCATCGGTACACACTACATTCCTCACTGAACGGTTTATCGTTTGTACTTTTTGCCCTCGCCCCATTGAATCTGATCTTGGTGCAATAAAAGTCCCCTTTTTTCATAATAACGATGATTATGATGAAGTCATTTTTTATCACAAAGGACAGTTTTTCTCGCGAGACAATATTCACCCGGGAATGATCACGTTACATCCCTGTGGATTGACCCATGGACCACACCCCAAAGCGTTGGAAATAGGCCATAAAGCAGTGCGTAAAGAGACTGATGAAGTAGCGGTGATGATCGATACGCGCGATACACTAAATGTCAGCCCTACCGCTGAACGTGTGGAGTGGAAAGCCTATGTAAACTCTTGGGGAGGTGAAAATTGAAACTCGCCAGCCTGAAAAGTAAAGGGCGTGATGGAATACTCATCGTTGTTGATCGCTCCCTAAGCCGCTTTCGATCTGCCGAAGCCATCGTTCCCACTCTACAACAGGCGTTGGAAAACTGGCCAGCTTATGAGCCTCAATTGCAGTTAATGTATAACGAACTGAATAGTGACGACAAGCAGGGAAAGCCTTTGAATATTACTGAATTGGCGTCACCTTTACCGCGTGCATATCAGTGGCTTGATGGCAGTGCCTATTTAAGCCATGTTGAGAGAGTGCGTAAATCGCGGGGTGTTGAAATGCCTGCCAGCTTTCTTACAGACCCGTTAATGTATCAAGGTGGATCAGATTTATTTCTTGGCCCAACGGAAAACATAGAAGCCAATAGTGAAGCTGCAGGTATCGACTTCGAGTCTGAGGTGGCCGTAATAACGGCTGATGTGCCACAAGGTGTGCGCGCAAAAGATGCTGAAAACACAATTCGTTTGTTGATGCTGGTTAACGATATTTCACTGCGAAATTTGATCCCTAGCGAACTTTCTAAAGGCTTTGGTTTTATCCATGGTAAGCCGCCCACGGCTTTTTCTCCCGTGGCAGTAACACCCGATGAGTTAGGTAGTGCCTGGAAAAACTGCAAAGTAAATTTACCTTTAGTAACGCATTATAACAATGAAAAGTTTGGCGAGCCTAATGCTGGAGTGGATATGCAATTTAACTTTGCCGAGTTAATTGCGCACGCGGCGAAAACACGCCCTCTTACAGCAGGAACGATAATCGGCTCAGGCACGGTTTCAAATCAGGATCGCAGTACCGGTTGCTCCTGCCTGGCAGAAAAGCGTGTTCTGGAAATTATCGACGAAGGTGAAGCCAAAACACCATTCATGCGCTTTGGCGACCGGGTTCATATCGAAATGAAAAACCCATCAGGACAATCCATCTTCGGTGCGATTGAGCAACAAGTGAGTATATGCAAACCTTAAGTCTATACACCTATTTTCGAAGCTCGGCTGCATTCAGGGTTCGTATTGCCCTGAACCTGAAAGGATTAGCCTATGAATCAAAATATATTCACTTGCTGAAAAATGGTGGTCAAGAAAAGTCAGCGGAATATGAACAACTTAATTCACAAAAGCTTATACCCTGTTTTGCAGATGGTGATCATGTCATTAGCCAGTCTTTAGCCATTATTGAATATCTCAATGAAAAATACCCGGAGCCGGAATTGTTACCGGAAGATCTACATATGCGGGCACAAGTTCGATCGCTGGCATTGTCTATTGCCTGCGATATTCATCCGCTCAATAATCTTCGTGTGCTTCAGTACTTGGACAACAAGCTGGGGGTGGATGAAAGAAAAAGAATACAATGGATGCAACATTGGATAGCAGAAGGATTTTCCGCCATTGAAACACAACTGCACAAACTGGATTCTTGGGATTATTGTTTTTCTAGTCATGTTTCAATGGCTGATTTGGTATTGATTCCGCAAGTCTATAATGCCATGCGTTACGCCTGTGATATGCGTAGTTATCCCAGAATCCATCAAATATATCAACACTGTATGCAGCAAGCGGAATTTGTCACTGCTTCGCCAGAAGAGCAAGCGGATTGTGACATTTAAATCTTTAGGAGGTTAATCATGTCCAACACAAAACCTGTCGAAGAATTTGCAGTAGCCCAACATATTGAAGGTTTAACGTCACCTTCATTAAAAGCCGTCATGGAAAACAAACCGGGTTACACCGTGGAAAAAGCGAAAAGATTTTTGGAATTCCAGAA
>CALZHW010000312.1 GCA_945787125.1 uncultured Ectothiorhodospiraceae bacterium | reverse complement strand
GCCGAAGCTTCTACCGAAGATGATTGGGTATTTGGTAAAACCAGCGATGAAAAAAAAGCCTCCATCAATCCTGAGAAAATACATCAGGAAATAGAACAACTTTATATTAAAGACTTTATTCTACATTGGGAAAACCTGTTGAATGATATTAAATTGGCCAATATTAATACATTAGAACAAGGTGTGGAGTTAATCGATAGCATCGCTGGTGGCGACCCAGCGTTAATACGCATCCTTGCTATGATTGATAACAACACAGACTTACGCAGCAAAGCTAATTTATTGCAAAAAGTGGGCGAAGATAAGCTTAAAAAGTTGGGCAAGGCAGGCAAAAAAGCGGCTAAGACGGTTAATTCTGATATTCCGCTAACCCCAGTGGGCGTGGCATTGAGAAAACATTTTAGCAACATCATTGAATTAACCGCTGAGACTGACGGTAAGCCTGCTGGCATCCAACAGCATTTGCTCGCACTGATTAAACTGCAAACTTATCTGAACGAAATCATCGCAGCCACCGAGCCTAAAGAAGCCGCTTTGCAGAGTGCCATCCTACGGATGAATTCAAATGGTAAAGATGTCATAGGAAAACTCCGCCGAGATGCCAGACGTATGCCGCCAACATTAGGTAGCTGGATCAATACACTAACCGCAGACAGTTGGAAGATCATCCTCTCTGACAGCCGACAATATTTAAATACCCGCTGGAAAAATCAGGTAATACGACGTTTCGAACAGAGCATAAAGAATCGTTATCCCATTTACAAATCCAGTACGCAACAAACCAGCATCGAAGATTTTTCTGATTTTTTTGCGCCCGAGGGCCAGTATTTATCGTTTTTGAAAAACAATATATTTGCATTTTTTGATACTCGAAACAAAACCTGGAAAACAAAATATCTGGAAGGGCAAGGCATTTCTGTTAGCAAAGCAACACTACAACAACTGCAACGCGGGAAAAATTTGAGCGATGCTTTTTTCCCCAATAATGCTGATACACTTAATGTGAAATTTCAGTTAACCCCGGTGAAACTGGACGCCAAGGCCAAGCGAATAAGTATCAAATTTGATAACGAAGAAATCACCTATCGGCACGGCCCTCCTCGGGCAAGCAGTTTAAGCTGGCCATTTTCTGATGACCCCGAGGGCAGTATTGTGAGTGTTTATTTTCATACCAACACTGATAAAATTGGTGTACGAAAAAAAGGTTCCTGGGCATTTTTTCAATTGCTGAACGACGCATCAATCAAAAAAACAAATTTGGCTGACAAATACAACGTTTCGCTAAGTATCAAAGGATACACAGCAAAATATTCATTAAAAGCAAATAGTGTCGTCAATCCGTTTGATCTTACGGAATTGCATGCTTTTCGATTACCGACGAAAATATAATATGGATATGTTAGCAAGCACTTGTGGATATTTTGGCAAACTACCACTCCGTGGTGATTTTATCCAGCGTAACCTTGATCAAACGTTTGTTACGCTATGGGATCAATGGTTACAAAGCGTCATTAGTACCAGCCGTACCACATTGGACGAACAGTGGCTCGACAATTACTTGATTTCACCGGTCTGGCGCTATTTTATCAAGCTGGATGATAAATCAAGCTACGCTGGCATAATGCTGCCAAGCATTGATAAGGTGGGTCGATATTTCCCATTTACAATCGCGATCGCCTTATCCAAAGATGAAGACAGTATGCGATTCATAGAAAAAAACAAAACCTGGTACGATCAAGCAGAAACAATAGCATTGCAGGCACTAGCAGAACAAATCGATTTCGTGCAACTCAATCAAGCCGTAGATAATTTGACCTTAATAGAAACTATTGATCATGCCAAAGCCTTTGAAGAAACCAGTAAAGCTTATCGCATAGATTTATCAAATAACTATACACTTGAAATGGGTTTATCGCGCCTCCAGGCAAAATTGTGCATGCCACTACAACAATCAAGCAGTTTTTGGTGGAATCAGAATACTGAACAAGCAGATGGAAATTTGTTATGCTGTACAGGCTTGCCGGACGATAATATTTTTGTCGCAATGTTAGACGGGCAATGGGATCTCTGCCATGTAAATAGGCTTGATGGACTGCAACTTAATAATGAATGAATCAACAATCCCCAAACATATGAATTCACCAAATAGCAATTGGCAATCGGCACAAATCACCCATGCGGGAAATGTAAGGCCATATAATGAAGATGCATGTCTGATTAAAGACGATTTGGATCTTTGGTCGGTTGCTGATGGCATGGGTGGCCATGAAGCAGGTGACGTCGCAAGTCAGATGATCATGGCAAGATTGGCAGAAATACAACCCTCGGAAGATTTGGCCACTCTCGTTGACCGAATCGATGACACATTAATTAATGTCAATAACGAGCTACGAAAATTGGGGCGGGAAAAGTACAATAACCGAACTATTGGTAGTACCGTTGTCAGCATGTGTGCAGTAGATGATAACATAGCATTTCTGTGGGCCGGTGATAGTCGGGTTTACCGTATTAGAGAACATAAAATACAGCAACTCACCCGAGATCACAGTGAAGTGCAAAATTTAATTGATCAAGGTTTGTTAAAGGCAGAAGAAGCGGAGCACCACCCTGCCGCCAATGTCATTACCCGGGCTATCGGTGCGTCAGACGATTTATATCTGTCCACTGCCGTGGATAAATCACAAGCAGACGATGTTTATATTCTATGCAGCGACGGTTTATACCGAGACATCACAGAAAATGAAATTTTACGTCTAGCCAATAATCTGAATGTTGATGAAGTTTGTCAAAAGCTGATGGCGCTGGCGTTATCGAGAGAAGCAAAAGATAATATAACCATCATCGCAACTAAATACTAACA
>CALZHW010000311.1 GCA_945787125.1 uncultured Ectothiorhodospiraceae bacterium | reverse complement strand
TTGTTACATCAAATAGGAACAGTGGGGTTTTAAATGCAATATTCAGACAAGTTGGACTTATATAAGAAAATTAAACAGGTTCAACTCGGGAGTGCTTTGCAACAAAGCTGACGCGTAATCAGACGATTTAGGGTTTATTTTATAAAGAGCTAGCGAAGTAAGGGTTTGCTAGGTATAATTCCGCTCGGATCAATTGGCGACATGTTCGAATAATAATCAGCACAATAAACGACCAGCCAAGTAAGATCACATTCCCTACAGAAAGTAGTTTATAGAGAGTAGTTATGGCAAAAGAAGAAAATATTGAAATGGAGGGTGTTGTAGTTGATACACTTCCTAACACCATGTTTCGCGTAGAGCTGGAAAATGGTCACGTGGTTACCGCGCATATCTCAGGAAAAATGCGTAAAAACTATATCAGAATACTCACCGGTGATAAGGTTACTGTGCAATTAACTCCTTATGATCTCTCCAAGGGTCGCATTACGTACCGCGCAAAATAACATTATTATCTGCCCATAAAAAAATAGCCGGTCATAAACCAGCTATTTTTCTCAATGACGGTGACGGACTAAGTCACTAAGTCCTTGTGTCTAATAGCCCTAAGTCACTTTATCTGTTTCGAATTCGAAATGCAGATCATCGCCATTACTATCGACGATGACATGGCCACCACCTGCCAACTCGCCAAACAATAACTCGTTAGCCAAGGCTTTCTTCAACTTCTCTTGAATCAAGCGAGCCATAGGTCTTGCACCCATTAGCTTGTCATAACCTTCAGCTGCCAACCAATTTCTTGCCGCCTGCGAGACTTCCATCGTCACACCTTTGTTTTCAAGCTGAACCTCAAGCTCAAGCAACAATTTACCAACCACATGACCGATAGTCTCGGGACTTAGTGCTGAGAAACTAATAATAGTGTCCAGACGATTGCGGAACTCCGGACTAAATGTGCGTTTAATCACTTCGCTACCATCATGGGTATGATCTTGCTCTGAAAAGCCCATTGAGCTGCGACTAATTTGCTCTGCCCCTGAGTTGGTTGTCATTACGATGATAACATTGCGAAAGTCCGTTTTACGGCCATTGGTATCGGTTAACGTACCATGATCCATGACTTGCAATAACAAGTTAAAGACATCTGGATGGGCTTTTTCAATCTCATCCAGCAGCAATACCGCATGTGGCGTTTTATGAATAGACTCCGTTAACAAACCACCTTGATCAAAGCCGACATATCCTGGCGGCGCACCAATCAAACGAGAAACCGTGTGACGCTCCATGTACTCAGACATATCAAAACGAATGAGTTCAATCCCCAAGCTGTGTGCCAATTGTTTGGTGACTTCGGTTTTACCGACACCAGTTGGACCGGCGAACAAAAAGCTACCAATTGGCTTATGCTCATCACGCAAACCTGAGCGGGACAATTTTATTGCGGTGGCAAGCGTGTCAATGGCTTCATCCTGACCGAACACAACCATCTTGAGATTACGTTCAAGGTTGCGCAATACCTCAGTATCAGAGCGCGATACAGACTTAGGCGGTATTCTGGCAATTTTTGAAATAATATTTTCAATGTCTGCGACATTGATAACTTTTTTGCGTTTTGATGCTGGCAAAATTCGTTGTGAAGCGCCAGCTTCATCAATCACATCGATCGCCTTATCAGGCAATTGACGATCGGTAATGTAACGTGCTGATAATTCCACTGCAGTTTGCAGGGCTTGACGGGTATATTTCACGTTATGATGTTCTTCGAAGCGTGATTTCAAACCATTCAGAATTAATACTGTTTCATCAGTCGTCGGCTCGGCAACGTCAATCTTCTGGAAACGACGGGCTAAGGCGCGGTCTTTTTCAAAGATGCCACGGTATTCTTGATACGTGGTAGAACCGAGGCATTTTAATTGCCCAGAGGCAAGCATCGGCTTGATCAGGTTAGCGGCATCCATCACACCGCCGGATGCTGAACCGGCACCAATAATGGTGTGGATCTCATCGATAAATAAAATAGCGCCGGGTTCATTTTCCAGTTGGTTAAGCAAGGCTTTCAAACGTTTTTCGAAATCACCCCGGTATTTAGTGCCGGCAAGTAAAGCCCCAAGATCCAATGAATAGACGGTGGATTCGGCAAGCACCTCTGGCACTTCTTTATCGACTATTTTTTTCGCCAGTCCTTCTGCAATTGCCGTTTTACCAACACCGGCTTCACCAACCAGTAAAGGATTGTTTTTGCGACGACGACACAGTATTTGCACTGTGCGTTCAACTTCTGCTTTACGGCCAATAAGAGGATCAATTTTACCCTCTTTCGCCATAGTGTTTAAATTCGTTGCGAAATTCTCGAGTGGACTTTTTTGCGCTGCTTCGCCACCTACATCATCTTCCATCGGCGCAACTGCTTGTGACTCATCATCGCCATGCACTTTTGAAATACCGTGCGAGATGTAGTTAACCACATCCAGGCGTGTGACATTTTGCTTATTAAGAAAATAAACAGCTTGTGATTCTTGCTCACTAAAAATAGCGACTAGAACATTTGCGCCAGTAACTTCTTTTTTGCCCGATGACTGAACCTGAAACACGGCTCGCTGCAGTACTCGCTGAAAACCCAGCGTTGGTTGGGTCTCTCTATCATCGTCTTGAACCAGTTGTGGTGTGGTATCCTCAACAAATTGGTTTAAATCAACTTTGAGTTGGCCGATGTCGGCGCCGCATGCTTTTAATACAGATGATGCTGCAGAGTTCTCGAGCAGTGCAAGTAGAAGATGTTCTACAGTTACAAACTCGTGCTTTTTTTCTCTTGCATCTTTAAAAGCGTTATTTAAAGTCTGTTCAAGTTCTTTACTTATCATTGCA
>CALZHW010000310.1:1506-2878 GCA_945787125.1 uncultured Ectothiorhodospiraceae bacterium | reverse complement strand
TTTTGCAGTACCTCCAGAAAAACACCCTATTTAACTACTGGCGTTTTTTTGTTGTTTTATATTTTGCGCAAGCTGGTATACCGCCATTGCATAAAGTTGGCTATGATTATAGCGGGTAATGGCATAAAAGTTTCTCAATACCACCCAGTACTCCTTGGCGTCGGTTTGCTCCAATTCAATCAAGGCCGTCTTGGTATTGGGCTTTACCGTCATAGGGCTGCTAACCCCATAATCCACCAGCTCGGCATAACTTAATTTTGGCTTCAAACCTTTCTTGATCAGCTTCTTAAACTTCCCGCCGTCCACAGCGGCTTGCGCAGTAATCGGCTCGCCCGCTTGCCAACCATGTTTACTTAAATAACTGGCGATGCTGCCAATGGCATCAATTCTACTATTAAATAAATCTCTAACGCCATCTCCGCTAAAGTCGATGGCATAGTGCCGATAACTGCTGGAAATGAACTGTGGATAACCCATCGCACCGGCATAAGAGCCCATTAATACCGAAGGATCAAAATCTTCATCTCTGGCAAGCAACAACATTTGTTCGAGTTCTTTTTTAAAAAATTTACTCCGCTTTGGATAATCAACAACCAAGGTACTTAACGAGTCCAGCAAGCGAAAGTGGCCTTTTATTCGGCCATAACGGGTTTCAACACCCAGAATAGCAACAATAATTTCCGCTGGCACCCCAAACTCTTTTTCTGCTTTGTGCAAAGTCTCTTCATTTTCACGCCAGAATTCAATACCTTGCTCTATCCGCTCTGGCTTAACCAGCAATTTTCGATAACGATGCCAAGGCCAGGCTTCCGCCGGTCGTGTCATACGCTTGACCACATCCGGTAAATGCTTTACGTCGCTAAAAAGGTTTTCCAGCGCCACTTGCTGGAAGCCGTGAGTTTTTGTCATGTGAGCAATGAACTCAACTATAATAGGACTTTTATTTATCGCTTGCGCCTTGCCCAAGCTATTGCTGGCGATGCTGTCCGAGATACCCATTGGCGAGAACAAAACACCGCTTATAAAACCTAGCCTTACAAATAAGTTTTTCATATTTTCTCAATCAAGATGTAATCAATTTACGATGGGTGTGAAATGACATTAACATGCCAAATGCAATCATCAACGTGACCATGGACGTGCCGCCATAACTCACGAGCGGCAACGGCACTCCGACTACCGGCAATAAACCACTTACCATGCCAATATTGACGAAAATATAAACAACGAATGTCAATACCAAACCACCCGCCAACAAACGGGCGAACGTGCTCTGAGCTTGATATGCAATAGTTAAACCGCGAAAGCTAATATAGGCGTACAACAAGAGCAAACAACAAACCCCAATGATGCCAAACTCCTCGGAAAAAAC
>CALZHW010000310.1:0-1406 GCA_945787125.1 uncultured Ectothiorhodospiraceae bacterium | reverse complement strand
AATACAGCCACGAGCAGGATCAAACCCAGGGTAAAAACCCACGGTGTCCAGAACTCAATTTGATAAGGCGGAATTTGTGCGGTAAAAAACATCACCACAAAGGCAATACACATCCAGATCATCTGTCGAGTAACAACCGACCAATTTTCTCCACTGGCACTGTAGAGCACAATGAGGCCGAGTAGCGATAAGGTAATTAATCCCGTCATTAGCGGCCAATCAATATGAAAGCGATTCAGCGCGGCCTTGTTACCCTGCTGCTTTGCATCATATAGCCCATAAGAATGTTGAAATTTTGGCATAAACTATTGAATAGGTTCCTTGGCCTTTTTGAGCAAATAAGCATCTAATACCTGGCGTACAATCGGTGCAGCAACACTGCCGCCGCTTTCACCATTTTCAACTACAACAGCCACCGCAATTTCCGGGTTTTCGCTGGGCGCAAAAGCAATGAATAGTGCATGGTCACGCAATCGTTCTGCAATATTTTCTGCATCGTACTCTGCATCCTGGGCAATACCAAATACTTGCGCTGTACCCGTTTTACCGGCAATCCGATAACTTGCGTCCTTGCCAATTTTTCGCGCCGAACCACGACTGCTATGAACAACCGCCTCCATGCTTTTAATCATGTAGTCCCAATTACCGGAGTTTTTTATCGGCACGACGCCAACAACTTGCGGCTCAAAATAATCTAGCTCACCCGTTTCATTACTTTTTAACGCCAAACCTATATGGGGTATTATGTGCAACCCATGCCCAGCAAGTATCGCAGTGCCTACGGCTAACTGCACGGGTGATGTGACATTAAATCCCTGGCCAATTCCGGTTATCAAGGTTTCACCGGGATACCAGGCTTCATTTTTGACGCGCCGCTTCCACTCTCGCGACGGCAGCAGGCCAGATGTTTCACCCGGTATATCAATCCCGGTATATTTGCCAAAACCAAAATAACTATTGTACTCAAAGATGCGATCGATGCCTAAGTTGAGTGACATGTCATAGAAATATACGTCACAGGATTCACGGATCGCTCCGAACAAGTCCATTGATCCATGGCCAAATTTTTTCCAGTCGCGAAACCGGTGCTGATCATTCTTTAACTGATACCAGCCCTTACAACCAATATGCGTTCCCTGATTCACCACATCATATTCCAAGCCTGCCAAACCAATAAATGGCTTGAGTGTAGAGCCTGGCGGATAACGGCCTTTAATCGCACGGTTGAACAACGGCCGATCGAGGGACGTTGACAACGCTTTATAATTTTTACTATCAATTCCATTTACAAATAAATTAGGATCAAACATTGGCACACTCGCCATGGCAATGACATCGCCATTTTTTGGGTTTATTGCAACCAGTGCGCCACGCCATCCGGTCAAGGCTTTTTCAGCTGCAATCTG
>CALZHW010000309.1 GCA_945787125.1 uncultured Ectothiorhodospiraceae bacterium | reverse complement strand
ATTGCATTAAATGAAGAACTAGCTGAAATGCTTTAGCCAGTAAATCTCTTCCATTATTACCTGCTAACAGTCAATCAAGGCTCGTTGGGTATGTTGCTCTGCCCAACGAGTGACTCGATCAAAGCGTCAAACTAACGCCCAAAAAGTGTTTTTTCGCGCGTTTTACGAATTTCTTTTTCATCCTGCCATTCAATAATACCCGTCTCCAGGTGCATCATCCGCATAGTGAACTTATAATAGACATCTTTTGTGTCGCCAGCCCGCTTTACGATGCTGGACAAATTGCCGTACAACATGTATTCCGCCCCAATTTGACGACCAAATTGCATGGCTTTGGTTGAATCAACCATACCACTATCCTGCTGGAAATCCAGTTGCTGACGTACCGCCTCTACCTTGGTCATATCAACAAAACGAAACTTACCAGAACGTAATAATTTAGTACTAATCGTATCGGTAACTGACTCGGTATCAATATGCTCGGTGGTTTTGTTTTTAATTTTTTCCACAAAAACAACCGGGCGCTTACCCTGCGTAATTTCCACAATCGGTGGAAATGTTAGTAATGAATCCACCATTTTTGCCGCGGTAGATTGCAAGTCGGTTGAGCCAAAGTCCGCGGTGGTTGTTTCCACGCCTTGAGCATCACCAAACTTAACTTTAGACGCACAACCACCGAGCGCCAGAGTCACTATTGACGCCGCCAGGATTATTTTCACCGAAATATTCATAGTTCTCTCCTTATAGATTTATCGTTGATTCAAAGTTCACGTAATACAATCTTATACGATTTAACCGTAGGATTGGGAGCAACAGCTCGCAATGTCGTCACGGACCCCCCATGCATGACAATGGGTTGCCACCGCCCTCCCTCCTGCTCAATTTCAAAACCTGCTGCATCAAACCAGGAAAAGCGATACTGCAATTCTCGAGTCGATGAAAAATCGTTAGCAATCTCAACTTGCACATTCAGCAAATCATTAACAACTTTGTTTTTAAAGCTCGTAATACTGACCTTTTTAGCTAACGATTTATTTTGCACCTCGATCAGAGAAGACTTCTCCGCTTCAGCAGATGGGTCAACGCTACCGGTTATACCCGTTGTAGTGGCACAACCCGCCATTATCAAACTGCTAACAATTAAAATAAATCCCGTTATTTGACATGATTTCAGTAATTTCATTTGATCCCTCTTTTATATCATTTAATGTTTATAACAACTGTACCAATAATTGAGAACCCGTCGCAACGACATAGACAATGGTAATTTGCCGCTGCCGAATGTTGACTGATATATTTTCTCGCCGCCCATTTCCAGCAACCAAGCCTAACTCATGCGTGCCAGCCGCTAGCTTACTGCGGAATATTTGCACGTCTCTGGGTAACGTCAACCAACTACGCCGATCGGCTTGCTCACTGACTACATTATATAACATGGCAGCGAACCTACCGGCATCACCTAATTTATCTTTGGCTGTCTGCTGCAAACGATCCTTGGCTAATAATCGCAAAACTTGCCTAATCATAATGCCGGGCATTTTCTCTTGTAGGTCTTTAATCACCAGGGCACGTAAATCCAGTATCATTTCCGTCGCGCCAATCACTTTTGCGCCATCATACAGTTTAAGTTGACGTGCATTCAGTGCCACATCACGATAAAAAGGAAAAGAGACTGAATGAATTCCCTTCGATATAGGCAAGCTTAAAACCGTACTGTCTTTTACCGGCACAAAGCCTTCCTCATAGATGACAACAATTTCTCCTTCATCAGCCGATGTCGATGGCGCTGCCTGCCTGGCAAATTGTTTTTCATAGAGGTCATAATCTTCCCTAAAACCCAGTTGTTTAGCCAGCCGCAATACATCATCTTGCAAAAAATGATTCGCCGGGAAAATTTCCAGCGCTTTTTTATAATCGATATATGCATCGTTTTTTTCATTCAATATCTCCCATACAACACCGGAGAAATAAAATGTGTAGGCATTTTGAAAGGAGTTTTTCACACTGCTAGCCGCGTCGTACATGCTCTTATAATGTTTATTGACCTGACTTTGAGATGAACTTGGGTCGAATTTTTCTTCGCGTGCTTTTTCTTCTGCTTTGGCGAGTTCTTTATGATGCCGCTCCACCGCTTCTTTCTGCTCCAGTGCTGCCCGCCGCACTTCAACACTCGCCGCCTCCCAGTTTTTTTGCGCGATAAAATTCAGGGCTTGATAATGGTGCAAAAGTACACGCTCGTAGGAACTGGCTTCATAGGGAATCGCGTTATCACTACTCAACAACGCGGCACTTTTTGAGACTGATTTGGAAAAACTGATTTTAGCTTGTTCATCAACTTTTTCTACATCTTGAATAGCGGTGCGAAAATCACTAATACTTGTGCTGAAATCGCCACTGAGTTGCGCTACGCGTGCGCGCTCCAGTAAATACAAAACTTCATCCCGGCTACCCCGTTTTTTATCAAGTAGCTGCAGACTTTCGGCAAATTTCTTATGCTCAATCTGTTGTTTTACGACAGCAATTTGCTGCGGATACGGAGAAAACATACTGCTCATGGCGCAACCGTTAATAAACAGTGTGACAAGCATTAAACAAGACAAAAACACTGGGTTTTTTCGTCTCATAAGCCACCCCTCATTCAGCCACATCCATCCCTCCACTATCCGCGAATACAGTAAAATTAATCCGATCCAACGATCCCCACAGAATTCACATAATCGCACTTGAAGCTTGTTTTCACAACAGGTTTTATTTTTTGAAAATAATCAGGCAGGTTTAATGAGTGTTCAACGCTGATAGAGAGGTTTTAATCACATACGCCAGACTTCGTGCTATTATTCTATATATAGTACAGATAGAAAGTTTTAAATAAACCATTACCACTAAACTAGGTTACTAAGCCATT
>CALZHW010000308.1 GCA_945787125.1 uncultured Ectothiorhodospiraceae bacterium | reverse complement strand
ATAATATTGTCTGTCTGCAATATAGACAAAGCGGTCCTAAAGAAAAAACATGTAATCTTCAGCTCCGTGCCCATAGCGGCCAATCGCCAGTTTCTGTCAAATAACGAAATGCTGTTGATAGCAGCCATTTCATTCCATAGCAATCTTATTATTAAAAATTAAAGCCCATGGGGATAATTATCTTGAAACTCAGGCCGAGTTTGGATAATGATTGAGTCATTCAAATAATGGTGAGGCTGTAAGGCAATGATGCATCGTAAGCTAGTTTTTCTACAGCCTGTGTGTTGCGAATTCGTAAATCAAGCAGCAACTGGCGTTTGGAAAAGTCCATGGCAGTGCTTTTTCCATCGATAATGATCAAGGATTGCAACATTTTCGATAATATTTTCAGTCGACGCTTTCTGTATTGGTGTATTGCCTTCTAATGACCAATGGCCTCGAGTTTCATTGTAATATTTTTTAAAATTATTTAACTTGTTCAATAGATCATTCTCATTCCAAAATAAGATGTTGTCTACTAGTTCTCTTCGGCAACTTCCAATGACTCTTTCTACATAAGGATGCGACGTGGGATGACCTGGAACACTTTTTAGTTCTTCAATTTCTAATATGCGAAGATTCGCTTTCCATTGGTGAAACAAAAATAGTGGATCATTGTCTGAACTCAAATATTTTGGCAGTGATTTCCCTGAAATAATTTTATTAAACATTCAACAATAAGCAATGCCATCGCAGTCACCCGCATGAACTGAAAATCCAATTATACGTCGGCTATATTGGTCGATAACAACCATGACCCGTGACCGCAAATGTATCGATTCGCAACGAAACAGATCAACTGACCATAGGCTATCTTTCATGCGAGTTAAAAGGGTCAGGTCTTTGATTTTCAATCATCTTTCTGCTAGCCCTGTCACATGATTCAAGTTGAGAGCGATTAGCCCATGGCAAGGCCTTTGAGATTAGAGTTTTCCGGTGCACTGTACCACATCACCTCAAGAGGTGACCGGCAGGAAGCTATCTATGAAGACGATGACGACAGAAAGGCTTTTTTATCACTTCTAGATCAGGTCTGTGATACCTACAACTGGGTGTGCCATGGCTACTGCCTAATGAATAATCACTACCATCAATTGATTGAAACCCCTGATGCCAATCTGTCCAAAGGTATGCGCCAGCTCAATGGTGTTTATACCCAAACTTTCAACCGCCACCACGAGCGGGTAGGGCACGTATTTCAAGGTCGCTATAAAGCCATTCTGGTCGAAAAAGACAGTTACTTGCTCGAACCTTGTCGCGCTACATCGTTCTAAACCCCGTACGTACTGGCATGGTACGGTCAGCAAGAGAATGGCGCTGGAGCAGTTATCGCACAACTGCTGGGAAAACGAGCGGGCCAGATTGTTTGCATAGTGAGTGGATATTGTCAGCCTTTGCCAAACGCAAATCAGTTGCGGTTGAGCAGTACAAACAGTTTGTTTCAGAGGGCAAAGGCCAGCCATCACCGTGGGCATCAGTACAAAATCAAGTTTATTTAGGCAGCGAGCGATTTGCCGAGCAGATGCAGTCCGGCATTGATAAGAGCAAAAAATTGAGTGAAGTGCCTTTATTACAGAGACGACCAAAGCCAAAAAAGCTGAGTTATTATGAGAAATCAAGTTCTAATCGAAATTCAGCGATGAGTCGAGCTTACCGGAGTGGTGGGTATACGTTGCAGAACTCCAAATTACCTCCAAAAATAATTTCCCCCATAAGCCCTAACTGATTGAAAAAATTTGCATTTGCGTTATAGTGCTAACTCCATGCGAAATATTAAATTTTGGTCGACGTTAAAATGTTATCAGAAGGGTGAAAAATGGAACAATTTGCAGCCGATTTGATCGTTGAAACGCCAGAAAACATCCCTGATAGTGCCGTGACAAATCCACCGGAAGTCCGGCTCATTGAAGGCCCAGATCAAAATTACTATGTCTTTTACCGCCATCAATTACTTGCACAATATCAACAGCATGATAACTACTCGCGTAATATGCTTATCGTACAACTGTTTTTGTGTCATAAAGTACCGCAAAAAACACTCTCCCACGTATTTCATTTAACGGTTCCACTCATTAGCAGTCTCGTTGGGCAGTACCGGCAATCAGGCAGCGCGGGTATCGAAGACCGTACCGTGGTGCGAATTGGAAACAACCAAAAAATCAAAGGTAAAGTGGCTGACGAAATCGTAAAGCAACTAACGATTACAGCGGGGAAACGGCCAACCTATGGTGCGGTTGGAAAAACAATTCAAGAAAAATATGGCGTTCAAGTTAGCCCGCAACGCATTAGTGGTTGGTGGAAAGCCTACCAGCAGGAAAGTCAGGTACTGCAACAAGTCGTCAATGACACTGAACAATTGGCCTTGCCAATAGAAGAATGTTCAACGGTAGAAAAGACAGAAAAATCCTTTGAGAAAACCCCCAATAACATAGTTAAGCTTGCGCAACACACAAATGATGTCAACAGCGAAGATCAAGAAGACAACACCGAAGATAATGCAACGGTTGGCGGTGATTGGCAAACCAATAACGTCGCCGGTAGCTTCATACTCTACGCCATGTTGAACGAAAGCCAGTTTCTTAAACCGTTCATTGATAACCTGAAAGACACGCTAACAACGCATCGGAAAACCATAGAGCGGGTTATGCTCACCTTATTTTTCATGCATGCACTGCGGTTAAAAAGTATAGAACAAACTAAGCACTTAGTTGCCGCCCATTTTGGTCCATTAGTATTAGGCGCATTCTGTCGTCTCCAGAGTTTGCGTTACGCGATTGATGATATCACCGAACATAAACATTTCGATAAGGCCATAACGCAACACTATCAAAACATCTGTCAACATACCGAATTGGGTGATGACATCTACTACACA
>CALZHW010000307.1 GCA_945787125.1 uncultured Ectothiorhodospiraceae bacterium | reverse complement strand
CCGATTCTCCCAGTAATAGCACATTAGTTGACGTGGGCGCTACCCGCTGGAGCATTTCAATCATTTTATTAAAACGAGGCGAACGACCCACAAGGCTAGTGCTGCCAGCTTTGCTACTCGCCACCTTGGCGTGCCGCAATACCTCAATGAAGCAGACAATTTTTCCGTTTTCGTTATGAATGGGAAATGTCTCTACATCAACATGCTCTTGACCATTGGGGGTGTTGTGCAAATGCAGCACACGTTGTGTTTGACCTGTAGCGAGCGCATTTTTCAGCGGACAGGTTTCGCCGGCTTGGTCACAAGGCACTCGGTAACCATGAGACACTTCATAACACTTACGGCCTTTCGCTTCGGATGACTCACCATATAATGAACGGTATGCGCTGTTAGCTGCGAGAATATTGTAGTCCAAGCTTAACAATATTGCGGGATGGGAAAAATAGTTTAAAACGGATAGTAACTCAGCGGAGGCTTGCTGTTGAATTTTTTTGGGTTTCATAATCCTAGAATCCGCAATACAGGTTGCAGTGACTCACCGAAAGGGTGAACTGCGGTGCAGTTGAACTATTTAATAAATTCATAATGTTATATTGACCTGTAAACGTTCAGCTGCGGAATCTAGGATAATCTAAGTCTACGTCAAAAATGACAAAGAGTTAAGCCATTCCCTTTAATACTGGTTAAAAAGTTAAACCTTGAAATATCAGTTGGGTAGCGGTTTATATGAACGTGGCTTTTCCAGACTCAATGTTATGTCTGTCAAATATGGCGTAACTGTATGACCCCACCTGTTACGATTGGCGGTAAGAACAGGGTATGCACGTGAGTTTTGGTGATATTTTATAAGGCTCGCTGCATTTCAATAATTTCAATTATAATATACTCAATAAAAACAATAAGTAACTTCATTGATAATTTATATCAGCCTATAGAGTGATAAGTGGCACATGTATCGCTATACTTTGTATAACTCACAATCGGGGTCTGGTAACTACAACGGTGTCCTCTCCCACCACCTGTAGTGACTACTTAAGACTGCAGATTGTGAGTTATTAAATGAGCTGGTGATTTCCCCCGCACTTTGAGTATGAACAGATATTCTGGAAATTTGTTTATGACAACTCTTGAGGTGTGGTTTTTTGTGTTGCCCAGAATTATGAATATCAATCTGTTGGGCTGGTGAAAAATGAATACTTGTCCAGTGAAATACTTGTATTCGAAAGAGCGCGAAAAAAATCGCGGCAACAAAAACAATTGAAGGAGATGAGAACAATGACCCATGTGATAGTAATTGGTGCTGGAACGGGCGGAATGCCTGCTGCTTATGAAATGAAGGCTGCATTGGGGAGTGCTGGTAAAGTCACGGTAATTAATCCTTCAACGCATTTTCAATTTGTCCCTTCTAATCCCTGGTTGGCCGTTGGGTGGCGTGATAGGGAAGATATTACTTTTCTTATAGAGCCTGCGCTGGCAAAAAAGAAAATTGATTTTATTGCCCAGGCAGTTACAGAAATTAAAACGGAAAATAATCAACTGATATTAGCCAACGGTGAAGCAATCAACTACGATTATCTCATTATTACCACTGGCCCTAAACTGGCGTTTGATGAAATTGAAGGCACCGGGCCAGACGGTTTTACGCAATCTATTTGTACCACCGATCATGCGCAACAGGCTTTTTCCCAATACAAAAAATTTGTAAAAAACCCCGGTCCTATCGTGGTGGGTGCCGCTCAAATGGCTAGTTGTTTTGGGCCTGCGTACGAGTTTGCATTTATTCTAGATACAGATTTACGGAAACGAAAAATTCGTGACCAAGTACCTATGACGTATATTACCAGCGAACCTTATATTGGCCATCTAGGTTTAGGTGGGGTGGGGGATTCCAAAGGTATGCTTGAGTCAGAATTGCGTAGTCGTCATATTAAATGGATTACCAATGCAAAAATCACTAAGGTTGATGAAAAAATTGTTTACGTCGCTGAGCATGACTCCAATGGTGAGGTTATAAAAGAACATGAAGTTGAACACAACTATGCAATGATATTACCAGCTTTTAAAGGTGTTGATGCGGTCGCTAATGTTGAAGGTTTGTGTAATCCGCGAGGGTTTGTATTTATTGACGAGTTCCAACGAAGTCCTAAATTCCACAATATTTATTCTGCGGGAGTTTGTATTGCGATTCCACCGGTTGAAGTCACACCGGTGCCAACGGGCGCACCTAAAACAGGTTACATGATTGAAAGCATGGTGACAGCCACTGTAGCGAATATCAAGGCCACTATTAACGGCAAAACACCCAATTCCCGAGCGACATGGAATGCTATATGTTTAGCTGACATGGGAGACACCGGTGCTGCATTTGTTGCCTTACCACAAATCCCGCCGCGCAATGTCAACTGGTTTAAAAAAGGCAAATGGGTGCATTATGCAAAAGTTGCTTTTGAAAAATATTTTATCAATAAATTGAAAAAAGGTACATCAGAGCCTATTTACGAAAAGGTATTGCTCAAACGACTGGGGATCGAGCGCTTGAAGTAATTATTTCTCATAATCTGGGTTCATGAGTTGCCGTGCGCAGTGGTAAAGGCTTAGCGAGCGTGTTGGCGGCATGGATGCTGCCGCCAAGATTACATGGATGTTTTTACGACAACTTGCGCTAAGCCTTTGCCATTGCGAATGTTGGCAGGTGGCACTTTTGTAGCTTTGAATTCCGATAGTGAATTAGACATTAAAGTTTCTGAGACTTATGCGGCTAATATAGAAAACTTGTGTAGGGTTTATTAAAACCGGGACTTATTTGTGCATAAGGAAATTTTCTAAAAAGTCTGCCAAAGGATTCACTCATGTCACCCAAACCCCTCGAAATTGCTAAGCAAGTTAAAAAGCTTGCCTCGTTGCCAGAAGTTTGTATTAAGGTCAACCAGTTAGCTGATGACC
>CALZHW010000306.1 GCA_945787125.1 uncultured Ectothiorhodospiraceae bacterium | reverse complement strand
ACCAGATAATATTCTAACGCTAAGCGCGGCTAAAAGCTCATCTGAGCAAGAGGGTTTTAGCCGCTTTTTTATGCAAATAAAGTTGCGGCATTTATCTTCGGGTTTGCTCCGGCGCCAACAATTTTTTTCGATGATGTCTAGGGGTTGGCAGAAATGACGTAACTCGGTAATTAATTTATCTAACATTGTCGTCCCTCTCAATAACGTGGTCGGGTAGAAATACGGCGCATGCAACATTAGGCAAAGGCTTGGCTGTTTCAGCGTTTTCGCGGTACGTGCCCGTTTAACTTTCGCCATAGATAAGTATAGGATGAATAAGAGCCCTTTTCCCTAAAGTCCACGGTTGTTGAATAGCCGTTCACGACGCTATTCGCCCTGATCGGTGCGAAATCTTGGAGATAGATTGATTTTTCGGCTCATAAACGTCGCTTTGGGGACTTAATGCCATTAACTTAAGCGCTATCCCACTCTTTTATATTTATAGGCCACCGAATATTTATTCCTTTTAACTTTTTTCCTTTTCTCGCTTAAATAAACGTCAGGGGCGAATTGTATTTACTGCACAAGCAATTTCTTTAACAAATCATATCCAATAAGTCAGGTGGCGCAAGACGGATCACAAAATACATTGCAAATGTGGCGGAATAATATCCTCTTGGAGCTGATTTTGTCCCGTGCGAAAACAGACTCAGAGAGCAATTATTTCTCACAAGTTTTGCTGAAACACTTATTTGGATCGAAAACACAAATCGAGAAAATAAAACCAATCGTCAGCTTATCGTGCAAAGCTGCCATTCACAAATTTCCCGGCAACGGCCTAAAATAGGTTGAAAGTAGACATTTCATGTAAATATCTTTCCATCCAAGTTGATGCATTAAACTCAATTGGTTCCCAAGTCTCCCGTTAGCAGAGCCACCTTATAGTCTAAATTTAAAAAACCTTTCAATTGTTGCTGAAGTGCAACACCAAACGATTGTCTTCACTCAGTGCTACACGTGTGTTAAACGGCTTGCCTTCCCGGTTGAGCACATCCATCAGCCACTGCGCTTCATTGCGCGAGGCATAGTTGACTCGTAGGTGTTTAAGCCGCGTGGGTGTCATTTCGAAATGCAGTAATTGACCACTTGTCGGATCCAGTGTAGGAAAGTACATCAATCCAAGATCATCCCGATACTGTTCATAACCACTGATGCCTTCGTAATCTGTCAGAAAATCACCACAGCCGTAGATGATGGGATGGTCTTTATAGACCTCAATGCCTTTGACGTGGTGAGAGGAATGACCGTGAACAATATCAATAGCGGCGGCGTCTACTAAGGCATGGGCAAAACGTCGCTGATTGTGATCGATTTTGTAACCCCAGTTGCCGCCCCAATGGATCGAGGCGACGACAATATCACCCGTCTTTTTGACGTGCTGTACTTGATCGGCGATGGCATGTACCGTCGAATGGGACAAGTCAGGTAATAGATTAACACCTGGTTGGTCATCTTTAGCGCGCCAGTTGTGGCCGATACCACTGCTCTCTGCGCCAAAGGAGAAAACCACAACTCGGCCTTTGCCCGGCAATGTTAGAATCGCAGGAGCCTGGGCTTCATCCAAAGTGCGACCTGCACCAGCGTATTTGATCCCGGCTTTGGTCAGCGTTGCCAGTGTCTCTTCAAGCCCTGCCTGTCCCCAATCCAACACATGGTTGTTGGCTAACACGCAACAATCGATTGCGGCGGCCTTGAGGCAGGGGATATTCTTAGGGTGCATACGATAGTTAATGCCTTTCGGCCAGTAGTTGTTGCTGGTAGTAACCGCAGTCTCTAGATTGATAATGCGCACATCGGGTGCCCGTTGTTCCAACTCCGCCAGTGCATCTCCCCAGATGTAGGTAAAATCAACCGGTTTGGCGATAGCGCCATTCAACTGCTCGGCCAGTTTGATGTAGTCGCGAGCATCCTTGACATAACTTTCATAGATCTCTGGATCAACCGGGTACGGTAGGATTTGGTCGATACCACGCCCGGTCATCACGTCACCACACAAAAACAGAGTTATAGGTTGTTTATTCATGATGGTGTTATTGATCTTGCGCTTGCGCTGTTGTGCTTGTAACAACCATGGTGGAGACAGTATTTCGAGCACAGTAAGGCCCAAGAGATGCAGGAAGTTTCGTCTGTTAGGCCACAGGTCTTGTGTTTGATTTGTCTTGTGATGTGACTCAGGCATTGATTTAATCGAAATAAAAAAACGCCACCATGCTTCAGTGTTGGATGCAATGTGCAAACTAGGTTCGACATCACTCACAGATTAGTGCTGATAAGTGCCAATTAGCTCGGCACTGGTGATTATATGGCCTTGCATGGCTGTCTCTAGTTTCGCTTTAGTAGGCGATTTGAGATCGGGTAACACGGTATTGAGTACATAGAGTTTATGGAAGTATCGGTGTCGTCCCACTGGCGGGCAAGGGCCACCATAACCCAGGCGTTTCCAGTCGTTCAATCCTTCTAGAGTACCAGGCGGCAGATCATGAGAGGCAATGCCCTCAATCAAGCCAGTAGAGGAGGGTGGCAGGTTGTACAGGAGCCAGTGTACCCAAATCATGCGTGGCGCTGCTGGATCCGGGGCATCAGGATCATCCACTATCAAGACCAGGCTTTTTGCCTCTGCCGGTACTCCGCTCCATTCGAGTGTCGGAGATATATCACTGCCATCACAGCTGTATTTTTTGGGAATCTCAGCATTGTTGGTGAAAACGGGAGAAGAGAGTGTTAGTGACATGATAGACTCCTAGAGATTTTTAAGTTAGGGTTTGCCTTCTATTTTTATTACTGATTATGGTAGGTGTTATCATCCAGTTAATTGTCCATTTTTTATTTTCATGGAATTCCAAACAGACAATGCTAGCCGGTTGAAAAGCAGCAATTATAATGTTTTCATCATCGATAATTAAATGTGAAACC
>CALZHW010000305.1 GCA_945787125.1 uncultured Ectothiorhodospiraceae bacterium | reverse complement strand
ATTAGTGTGAGTACCCCCCGTTGCTTCGAACAAACCTCGCTTACCTAATTGAGGTTCACACATCGGCTTAAGATTCATGAACTTTTTATCGTATTCAAGAATATCCACAATTGATTGATAAGCCTGTAACGACTCTGCCATTGAATCAGGTTTGATAAAACCAAGATTGTCGGCAGAGGTATGGTACTCGGGATAGCAACCATGTGTGGTTCTTGAGAGACTACCGACGGCTAAGTTAAAACCTGGAGAGCAATATTGTCGCTCATCATAACCATAAGGATAAAAATCTATCACTTCATGTGGCATACCCGAAGTACTGAGCACATTAAGCGCTACTCGATCTATCATGGCATTACTTTGACGACTGCGTTTATAGGTAAATGGACCCGGATCACCAACGCAAACAACAACCAGGCCATGTTTAATACGGCGGGCAGTTTTTTCATTCTGGCTCAGCCAGGTAATTGATCCAATCGTGCCTGGGATAAACAAAAATCGATACGAATATTTTAGTTTTTGCTTTATCAGGGACTGCGCAAGAAAAGCCATTAGTGCAATGCCTGATAGATTATCGTTGGCTAACGAAGGGTGGCACACATGGCATGAAAATAAGACCTCTTCGTCCGTTTCGCCTTGAATAAAAAATTCACCATAAGTCAGATGACCATTGGATAACGTCGAGTCTATAACAACTTCGTATTCACCCTCTTGCAAGCCAAGCAATTGCTCGTGCGTTAGACAAAACCCCCATTTCTCCTGATAATACGAAGTACGATAAGGTATCCAGTCTGGATGATCGGGCAAAGAATAAAGATGCTGTTTTAACTCCTCCAGCGATACTTTTTTATGAATTGGGGCGCTGTAGTTGAGTACGTGTAAATTGTTTTGCTTAAAATCGACAATCTTATTACCCTGAGGGTCGATGATATAAGCGTCTTTAATATTCCATTCCTTTGGAACCGTCCAATCGAATACCTGAGTTCCCGTTTTAACCTCATGAACGGTTAATGGAATATAACGTTTAAGCATTTCAAGTGTTTCGCGTACACCGTTGCCGGTAATACTGCGACATATGGGGTATAACTCTTCAGCGAGTTGATACATTTTTTGACCCACATTAAGGTCATTCGTCATTGTACAATTAACTCCATCAACAGTTAAACCTACTTTTAATCAAGTGATAAAGTCCGGATACGCTTCATCACGCTGAGACATTATTCTTTTTGTCACTGCAGGCCATTCAATCCCAAAAGCAGGATCATTCCAGCGCAGGCCACGCGCGGATTCGGCAACATATTCGGTGCTCATTTGGTAAAACACTTCGGTGTTATCTAGCAGGGTTTGAAAACCATGTGCGAATCCCTGAGGAATATAAAGCATGCGCCGGTTGTCTTCATTCAGCTCAATGGAAAAATGCTGCTTATAGCTCGGCGAATCTGGACGAATATCGATGATCACATCAAATATCGCGCCTTTTGTACACCGTACCAGCTTCACTTCCCCAAAAGGATCAGCCTGATAGTGTAGACCCCGAAGCGTACCCTTCAATTGGTTGAACGAGATATTGCATTGCTTGATACAGGCATTTAGCCTGTGTTCAGCAAATTCTGTTTCACACCAAGATCGAGCAAAAAAGCCGCGCTCATCGCAAAGCGGCTCCACTTCAATGATATATGCGCCTGATAAACCAGTTGCGGTAAACTTCATATGTAAACGCGGGCTTCCGGAATGGGCACCACAAATGCCCCACCCCACTCTCGAATATAATCCATCTGCTGCATAATCTCATCACGCAAATTCCACGGTAAGATCAGGACGTAATCTGGTTTGGTTGCTTTTATTTTATCCGGAGCGTGAATGGGCACGTGAGTACCCGGTAAATACTGGCCTTGTTTATGTGGACTCAGGTCAACGACGTAGTCCAGAAAATCATTCCTTATCCCACAAAAATTCAATAAGGTATTACCTTTCGCTGCAGCACCGTACCCAACAACTGTTTTGCCTTCACGTTTGGCGTGAATTAAAAATTCCAGTAATTTACGTTTAGTTTCTTTTACTTTCTCAGCATAATTATCATACACGTCCATCTCCGCTAACCCGGCACCCATTTCTTTCGACTTAAGGGCTTCTACCCGCGACTCTATAGGTTTGCTGTTATCGTCGTCATGCCTTGCATATATTCGCAATGAACCACCATGCGTTGGAATCTCTTCAACATCAAACAATGTCATTCCATGCGCAGCAAATACTTTCATAACAGTTAATAATGAAAAGTAGGAAAAATGCTCGTGATAAATGGTGTCAAATTGATTTTCCTGGATCAAACGTAACAAATGAGGGAATTCCATAGTGAGAACTCCACCATCGTTTAACAGAAGTTTTTGTCCCGCCACGAAATCATTCAAATCAGGCACGTGAGCGAGCACATTATTGCCCAATAACAAATCTGCTTTTTTTCCATCATTCACCAGATATTGCGCTGTTTCCACACCGAAAAATTTAACGACCGTTGAGATGCCTTTGTCTTGTGCTACTTTAGCGACATTAGCAGCTGGCTCTATACCCAATACAGGCACGCCTTGCTCTTTAAAATATTGCAGTAAATAACCATCATTACTAGCAATTTCCATCACTTGCCACGAGCCATCAATACCAAAGCGATTAATCATTGATTCGGTATAGGTTTTAGCATGCTTGAGCCAGCTTTCGGAATAGGATGAGAAGTAACTATAGTCACTAAAAATATCATCCGCACCTGCACTGTCAAATTCTTCCAGTTGCACCAACAGACAAGACTCGCAGACAAAAGCATGTAGCGGAAAAAATCGCTCCATGGCGTGCAAACTTTCTGGCTTTATATAGGAATTAGCTAAAGGTGACATACCAAGATCAGCGAATGATCTTGTTAATGGCGCCTTGCAGAAACGACATTGTTTTTTACTCGATGACATGCAGGTTACTCCATTTCGTATCTTATGCGAGTAGGTAAAACGATTTTTACCAGGTAAAATTCTCATTAAGTAAACTGCTCTCACGTAAA
>CALZHW010000304.1 GCA_945787125.1 uncultured Ectothiorhodospiraceae bacterium | reverse complement strand
TCAACTATTTTGACCTCACAGAAGATATTGAAGTGACCCATCACGTCAAAAAAATCAGCACAGGAAAAGACAATATCTTCATGCCTCAATGTGGCTTAGCGCCCGGCTTTATCAGCATTGCGGCGCATGCGTTAATGGAACGCTTTGCGGAGTTGGATAGCGTGAAAATGCGTGTCGGCGCGCTACCGGTTAATCCCAATAACTTTTTAAAATATTCATTGACCTGGTCAACTGACGGCCTCATTAATGAATACGGCAATACCTGTTATGGCATCGAAGAAGGCAAACTCACAGCGTTACAGCCATTAGAAGGCTACGAGACCATTACCTTGGATGGTATTTTGTATGAAGCCTTTAACACCTCCGGTGGCTTGGGTACTTTAGCTGAGACCTATGCCGAAAAAGTTCGATCCATGAACTACAAAACAATGCGTTATCCTGGTCATTGTAAAAATATCCAACTGTTAATGAATGACCTGAGATTAAATGATGACCGCGCAACGTTAAAACGTATTCTTGAAAATGCCATTCCAAAAACACTGCAAGATGTAGTACTCATTTACGTTGCTGTATCCGGAAAACAAAATGGTGAATTGTTCGAAGAAAATTATGTGAAAAAAGTGTATCCACAAACTATTGCCGGCAAACTGTGGTCGTCTATACAAGTGACCACGGCTGCTGGATTAGCTAGCGTGTTGGACATTGCGCTAAATGACCGAAATAAGTATCAGGGTTTTACCACTCAAGAAAGCATTCAACTCGAAGACGTGCTAAAAAACCGTTTCGGTAAATATTACGCCTAACCCAGGAGGCCGCCATGGATGTACTCAAAATCCTTAATATCAGCATCGAGAATGCCGCAACCTGCACCGGGCCTGACGGTTGGATTAGTACGCACGACGCAGGTGTCATCGAGTCAATAAACCCCGCCACGGGAAAACTTATTGCAAAAGCCTATGCTTGTTCACCGCAAGACTATGAGACCGTTATCCAAACCAGCATTACGGCTCAACAAGCATGGGCTATGGTACCTGCGCCTCGGCGTGGCGAAGTGGTTCGTCAAATCGGCAACGCCTTACGTGAACACAAAGATGCACTGGGCAGTCTGGTGGCCATGGAGATGGGAAAAATCAAACAAGAAGGCGACGGCGAAGTACAAGAAATGATTGATATTGCCGACCTCGCTGTCGGTCAATCACGTATGTTGTACGGCAAAACCATGCACTCCGAACGGCCATCACATCGCATGTATGAGCAATGGCATCCGCTCGGCGTGGTGGGCATTATAAGCGCATTTAATTTTCCCGTTGCTGTGTGGTCATGGAATGCCTTTATTGCCGCGATTGCAGGCAATACCGTGGTCTGGAAGCCATCATCCAAAGTCCCCTTGTGCGCGATTGCCGTGCAACACATTTGCAATCAAGTGATGCAAGACATGGGTTATAGCGGAATCTTTTCGCTATTTCTGCCAGCTGATAACAATACCGCGCAACGATTTATCGAAGACTCTCGCGTCGCGTTAATGTCATTTACCGGCTCCAGCCAGGTAGGTCATTATGTCGCAGAAACTGTCGCGAAACGTTTAGGCCGCAGCCTGCTTGAGTGCAGCGGTAACAACGCGATAATTGTCGATGAAACCGCGAACCTCGACCTCGCCATACCCGCTGTGGTATTTGGCTCGGTGGGTACCGCCGGCCAACGCTGCACATCCACTCGTCGCTTGTTCGTGCAGGAAGCGGTTTATCACAAACTAGTACCTCATCTAGTGCATGCCTATCAACAAGTTAAAATCGGTAACCCCTTGGAGCCAGATGTTTTGATGGGGCCATTAATCGATCAAGAGGCCGTCAATGCTTATCAGCAAGCGATCGAACAAGCAAAACAACATGGCGGCAAGATCATTTATGGTGGAAAAGTCTTGGATGAACCCGGTTTTTTTGTGGAACCCACTATTATTGAAATCACGCAACAACACGACATCGTCAAACACGAAACATTTGCCCCTATCCTCTACGTCATGCCTTATAAAAACCTCAATGACGCCATCGCACAGCAAAACGATGTGCCTCAAGGATTATCATCCGCAATCTTCACCAACAACCTGCAAAACGCCGAAATATTTTTGTCCGCACAAGGCAGTGACTGTGGCATCGCCAACGTCAACATCGGCACTTCCGGCGCTGAAATTGGTGGCGCCTTTGGTGGCGAAAAAGAAACAGGTGGTGGCCGCGAAGCCGGCTCCGATTGCTGGAAGGTATACATGCGCCGCCAAACAAACACGATCAACTGGGGAACAGAACTGCCCCTAGCGCAGGGCATAGAGTTTAAGCTAGCGAGGAAAGTGTGACTCTATCGTGATCTTATCCTAGTTTTGTAGACTCCCAACTGAGCAGCGTTCACTTATACTAGTCCCACTAGTCCAAGTTCATTTACAATGACCTCTAAGGCTATATCACTTAATTGTTAGTCACAGTACATTGCAAACTTGCGAAAAGAATATCGACTTAGTCTGGCCATATTCGTTCTGTATAATTTTTCGATTTTAATACAAATATTTATTCACCTAATGAAATGGGTGACCTTATTTGTCGCTATTGCGCAATATACAAACAGCTTTTGGCTCAACATTCTAACGGCAGGTATTAAAGATAACAGCGCTGACAAAAAAGTGGTTATTATAGTGGAAATGATTCAAAATATTTGTTTTGGAATGTTTTGAAATAGATGCATTGTCGCTAAGTGCCCTTCAATGTCATTAACTTAAGGACTATTTCTCTAACTATTATAGGGTTACAATAACAATTTGCAGTTAAAAAACTTCTTTTAAGGACAAAAAGATCATGAATCAAAAAATTTCAAAAGATAATTGCTCAATATTTGATTCAAATTGTATGTAAATTGAACAACCTGCTTTTCTCTCCCGAATTTATTTCACAACATCGTAAAAGTGAAAAAGATTTTACACGCAAAAGAGCATTACCATTTCCACATCTTTTGAGTTTTATGCTGAATATGGTTAACGGTTCCGTTCAGAGTGAACTCAGTCGCTTTTTT
>CALZHW010000303.1 GCA_945787125.1 uncultured Ectothiorhodospiraceae bacterium | reverse complement strand
GTGGCAATGTCGGGCACTGTTTCCAGCCCAAGCACCACGGCATTAATAAGAATCAATATAATAATCACGCGCTCGAAATAGCGATGCGAAACCATATTATGACAAAAGCGTTTCATGGGTTGTCTCCGCTCATGCTAACCAATGACGTGCGTTACGGAACATTCGCATCCAGGGGGCGTCTTCCGTCCAGCTTTCTGGATGCCATGAATGCTGTACGGTTCTGAATACCCGCTCTGGATGAGGCATCATGATGGTAAAGCGACCATCCGCATTACACATGCCCGCTGCACCGTCGATTGAGCCATTAGGATTTGCCGGATATTTATCGGTAACGTTATGATTATTATCCACATACCGTAAGACTAGCTGCTGGGCAGCTGTTAACGATGCATAATCACCTTGCGTTGAAAAATCTGCCTGACCTTCTCCATGCGCTACCGCAATCGGTATTACCGAGCCTGTCATATTTTGCAGAAATATCGAAGGCGATGAAACAATTTCGACCAACACCAGGCGGGCTTCAAATTGCTCGGACTTATTGCGTGAAAAACGCGGCCAGGCATCGGTACCGGGAATAATCTCGTGTAACTGCGCCATCATCTGACAACCGTTACACACTCCTAAACCTATAGTATCTGTTCGCTGAAAAAATGCGGCAAATTCATCATAAGCTCGACGATTATATAATATTGACCCTGCCCAACCACGACCGGCACCCAAAACATCGCCATAGGAAAATCCGCCACACGCAACCAAACCCTTGAAATCCTGCAAGCTGACATCGCCGCTTATGATATCACTCATGTGTACATCCACACTGGCAAAACCAGCATGATCAAACGCAGCAGCCATTTCAATCTGGCCGTTGACCCCTTGCTCGCGCAAAATGGCCAACCGTGGTTTTGTGGCGAGATTAATATAGGGTGCTGCAACATCTTCGTTCAAGTCAAAACTGACCGAGCAATTAAGACCGGGATCATGCGGGTCGGTCACTGTGTTTAACCACTCATCGGCGCAGTCAGGATTATCTCGTAGGCGCTGCATGTGATAAGAAGTTTGCGACCAAGCATTGCGTAATATGCTTAACGTCTCGTCAAACAAGATTTTGTCGTGCTGGATTATTGTTACCTGCTTGTTGTGGGCTATTGGGTCGGCTAATGGGTCGGCTAGCTGGCCGACAAGATAGAAGCAGTCTGACAATTGATATTCTGCGAAAATACTTTTTACTTTTTCTATATGTTGTCGTTCGACTTGAATCACTGCGCCCAGTTCTTCGCTGAACAAACCCGCAATCACATCATTAGATAGTGCATCCAGCGAGATCTCGAGCCCTGTATTGCCAGCGAATGCCATTTCAACCAAACACGCAAACAAGCCGCCATCGGAACGATCATGATAAGCCAGCAAAAGTCCTTCATTGTTTGCCTGTTGAATTGCCGCGAAAAATGCTTTTAAGTCTTCGGCATCATCTAGATCAGGAACTTCGTGCCCCAATTGTTTATAGACTTGCGCCAGACAAGAGGCTCCCAAACGGTTTTTACCACGACCTAGATCAATCAACACCAGGAGACTGTCAAACGTCGTTTTTAATTCTGGCGTGAGTGTTTTGCGAATATCCTTTACGGGCGCGAAGGCTGAGCAAATCAAGGATAGCGGCGCGGTGACGGATTTATCCTGATCGTGTTCCTGCCACACTGTTTTCATCGACATCGAGTCTTTGCCAACAGGAATAGCAATGCCTAACTGCGGACATAATTCCAAACCGACGGCCTTCACGGCGGCGTAGAGTCCTGCGTCTTCGCCGGGATGTCCTGCCGGCGCCATCCAGTTTGCTGACAGCACAATATCGCTGAGCTTGCTTATATCGCTGGCAGCGATATTGGTGATTGATTCAGCCACCGCCAATCGCGCCGAGGCGGCATGATCAAGCAAGGCGGTAGGGGTTCGTTCGCCGACGGCCATGGCTTCACCCGTATAGGTTTTGTAATGGGTGGCTGTGACCGCTACATCCGCCACGGGCACTTGCCATGGGCCGACCATTTGATCACGCGCCACCAGGCCGGTGACGCTGCGATCACCAATGGTAATTAAAAATGACTTATCCGCCACGGTCGGCAATGACAAAACACGATAGGCTGCATCTTTCAGCACTATTGTCGAAGTGTCAATGGCGGTTTTTTCGAAATTCATGCGCTTAACATCGCGCAACATTTTAGGCGGTTTGCCAAGTAAAACTTCCATAGGAATATCCACTGGCGTCGCCGATAACAAATTATCACTCACCGTCAAATGACGTATTTTAGTGGCTTCGCCAATAACTGCAAACGGACAACGCTCACGCTTACAGATTTTTTCGAATTCGCTAATCCTGTCAGCAGGTATTGCCATAACGTAACGTTCTTGCGATTCGTTGGACCAAATTTCTTTGGGTGACATACCAAAATCATCATTAGGTATTTTGCGCAATTCAAAACGTGCGCCCTGCTTGCTATCATCAACCAGCTCGGGCATTGCATTGGAAATACCACCGGCACCGACATCATGTATGCTGACGATAGGATTGTTTTCTGCCATGCGCCAGCAGTGATCAATCACTTCCTGACAGCGCCGTTGCATTTCCGGATTACCACGCTGCACGGAGGCAAAATCCAGGTCTTCGTCACTTGAGCCAGAAGCCATGGAACTGGCCGCACTGCCGCCGAGGCCAATTAACATCGCTGGACCACCTAACACGACCAATTGGTCGCCCGGTTGGATCTGACCTTTTTCAACCAGATCCGAGCGAATACTGCCTACACCGCCCGCCAGCATAATAGGCTTGTGATAACCACGAACTTCTGTACCATTAGGCCCCAGCACTTGTTCTTCATAGGTTCTGAAGTATCCACACAGATTAGGACGACCAAATTCGTTATTAAACGAAGCCGCGCCAATTGGCCCTTCCAACATTATCTCCAATGCGGAAACAATGCGATCGGGTTTGCCGTAATCAGTCTCCCAGGGTTGTGGGGCAGCGGGAATTTGTAAATTTGACACAGAAAAACCGCTCAGTCC
>CALZHW010000302.1 GCA_945787125.1 uncultured Ectothiorhodospiraceae bacterium | reverse complement strand
CTTAGATTTTTTTACATTGCCTGTTTTTAGTTTGCTATTATTGATTCGCGCCTGGGTAACTGGTGCGATTAAAACGCTGTCATTCAGCGTGATTGCCATCATAGCATTATTGTCATCTCAAGCGCAGGCCAGTGGCATATGCCATCGTAATACGACAATAAATGATAATGGCCACAGAGTTGCCTCACAAAGTGATATATCTGACAGTGGTATAAAGAAGTACAATGCGTGTTGGTTTGCATCAATTGGTTTGGGCTTGTCCCGTATTAATCCACAAGGCGAGTCTAATGGTTGGCATACTGTAGATGAATATAGTGGTGGGTATAAACTTGCATTGGGCTATCAATTTAAACCCCACTGGTTTGCAGAGCTAGCTTATACCGATGCAGGTAGCGCAAAATTAGGTAACTATAATCCTGCAGTGACAGACACTCCTGGTATGACTTACAGAATACCTTCTCTCTTTACTGGATATTGGTTACGTGCTCCAGAAAAGGATTTTAATGTTTATGGGAAACTTGGAATTGGTATCATTAGCAATAAAGTTACGGATAATCGAGTGCCTTTCGAACGAAATACTTCCACACAGATTGTGCTCGGTTTGGGCTTACAATGGCGTTTTGACAAAAGCTGGTTCATCCGTGTTGAATTTGATAGTTATGATCGTGACGCTCGTTATCTCGGTGCATCAATAGGACGATATTTCGGTGGGTATAAAAACCAAGTGTTAGATAAACCAATACAAGTGATTGAGCCTGAAGTTTTTGCAAACACGATTGGTGAAAATATTTCGGTTGAAACGCATCCCATGGAAAGTATCGAAGAAGAAAATGAGGTCTTAGAAACCGCACCAGCATTGCTGATAAACGTCACCATTGAGCCCACTGAGGAATGGGTTGCAAAGGCAGTTATAGTCTGTGAGCAGCTTGTTGAAAGAGCGGAAAGTGTGCAGTTTAAAGTTAACTCAGCACAATTAACTGAGTCAGCCATGTTAGTTTTAACCGAAGTATCCTTGTTTTTATTGCAAACACCTGAGATTGAGTTTGAGATTCAGGGACATACTGATAACCTGGGTTCCAGTTTTCTCAATCAGCGTCTCTCGCAGCAACGTGCCGAAGCGGTAAAAGATTTTTTTCTTGAAACTGGTGTTTCTCCAGAGCGATTAACCGCTGTGGGATATGGGGAAATAAACCCGGTGGCAAGCAACGATACTATCGAAGGCCGACAAACTAATCGTCGGGTTGTGTTTAACGTTGTCAATGCGCCTGTTTGTCATTAGTCGCAGTAACATAACAAGTGTGGCAGAATATTTTAACCCGGGTTGCTCACATCAGCTTCTCAGATTGAGTGGTATACGGGCTAGTCACGTAGGGTGTACTCCATGCACCTTTTTGATTTGAAAATTGTGAAAGTGTTACATGGGAAATACTATCTCTAAAGATGCAGGTTATGCAAATAGTGGGTGAAACTCACCCTGCATACTGATTCATAAGAAATATTGTACACCTTATGCAAAGCATAATATTTGTTAATCATCGACTTCATGCTTTGGCTTGGCCAAAGCATATTTTAACAATGGTGGCGCAATGAGCGTGGTGAATATTACCATTAGTACAATGGCAGAGAATAATTCATCGTTTAAAACGCCTAGACTTTTACCAATTGCTGCAAAAATCAATCCCACTTCACCACGTGGCATCATGCCTAAACCAATGGCTAGCCGATTAGAACTTCGTTTTGCGCCAAAGCCGCTGACAATTTTTCCAACGATTGCTGCCGCGAGCAAACCCAGCGCTAAAATCAAAATATTCAAACTAAAAAAAGTTTCCAATTTTACCTGTATTCCCATTAGCACGAAAAATATTGGGACAAGTATGGCTTCCAATGGGGCAATTAAGTCTTTTATCCGAATTTGATGATGTTCCTCATTTTTCCAATGGTTAAAATACGCGTCATGTAAAATTACGCCAGCGGCAAATGCGCCTACAATCGGCGCCAAACCGACTAAGTTGGCGAGCCAAGCGAGAACCATAACAAATAAAAATGAGACGAATAATTTAGCTTCAACAATATTAAATTGACGTATTAGTTTGATAGAAAATCGGAGTAAGATGGGGCCGAAATAAAAAGCTGAAAATATGAAAGCAATAGCCAACAATATGATGCCAAGCAGGTTGTCAATCTGCACACCACCGGAAACGATAATACTCGAAACAACAGCGAGCATAATCAGCCCCAGAACATCATCCAAAACGGCTGCACCGAGAATAATGTTGGCGGTATTAGACTTTATTTGGTTGAGATCTTGTAAAACCCTGGCACTAATACCAATGCTCGTTGCGCCAAGCGTTGCTGCGACGAAAAGATCGGTATTTAACGAAAGCTCCGGCATCAATAATCGCGCCATGGCGAAGCCGAGTAAGAACGGCATAATGACACCAATAATAGCAACTCGACTTGACTCACCGCCAACCTTACGCAATTCACCTAAGCTGGTTTCCAATCCCACCAGAAACAGTAGAAATATTACCCCATAACGAGAAAATATATCCACGGCATGTGCCACTTGAATCATTTCAGGGCCGGACGGGCCAGACAATATATCAAGTATTTGTGCACCATTTTGATTGCCCAATATTATTGTGGCTGCCTGTGCGAGAGGCTCACCCGTCAATACGAGTTCCACCATATCAAATATTGCGGCACCTTCACGCAATATGATAATAAACTCCGCACCGAAGTAGTAGCCAATGTTGCCCATCGCAACACCCATGATGAGTTCGCCAAGGACCGAGGGCTGAGACAGCTTGCGGGCGATGAATCGCCCAATTAACGCGAAAAATAAAATGCTAGTGACGCCCAAAATAACCGGCGCGATAGGGTCGGTATGGATTGCTTCATCGTTACTTGCCACTACATTCCATGATAGCAACAATGTCAGCGCAACTAATAATAGCAATTTTAGTTTATCTATCATAGATCTGCTTTTAATGGATTGGCTATCGTTTGTATTTTTATTACATGTTCTAATTAAGTATAGAACAAATAGTTTAAGAAAAGGGATAATGGGGCAGGTTA
>CALZHW010000301.1 GCA_945787125.1 uncultured Ectothiorhodospiraceae bacterium | reverse complement strand
TGAATGTAAGTCGCACTGGAGAACGAGGCAGATGTATGCCCTGAAGGAAACGAATGGTCCGCGCCATTAGGCCGAGTGCGATTAACGGTGTATTTGACGCCATAGGTTATTCCAGCTGTCGTGCCAAAAGACTGGGAAAACATCTTAAGGCCTTCAGAGTCGTTATCCATCAGGGTTAGACCCATAGCGGCGATGGGGAGCATCCATTGAACCGCATCGCCGATCGATTGATAACTCTGTGCTAATGCAATGGTTGTGTTTGAAAATAATAATATCAGACCGATTGTCATATTTTTCATTAGGTGTAATCCATATGGTTTTTTTAGGCGATTTGTGAAGTCCTATGAATTGACGGTTAGGGCGCTTGATAATTGATAGTGCGGCAAGTGTCTGAGCACTAAATTGTGAGGGGTGCCTCAGTAATTCCATTGATTTTTACCAGATTTAAGTTTTTGTTAAACCCTTTTACATCGGTGGTAAAGGTTTCTAAATGTAAGGTCGATAATTCTTAAATCACTAGTTGGACGGCGTGTAGAGTGCACCTTTTATCGATTTTGTCGACGAGTCCACGGATGGACGAAGGTAGAACAATGCACTAGGGCAGGACGTCCGTAGGTAGAATAACGCAGGAGCAGTTATCGAGGAGCAATTGTCGACGAGCCCATGAATGGGCGAAGAGGGTAAAACATGATAATTCAATTATTTCCATAGGTTAGCGGTTTTTCGAAGCGGTCAAATGATGAACTTAGAATAATATATGCATTGTGGAATTAAGCTGGATACTCTGGATGAGGATGCCTAGAGTCAAACCTATTTGGCTGATTATTCTGATTGCGATGACAAGCATGAGTCCAGCGCGCGCCGCAACACCAGTAACGCCAGTGCCAAGCAGCGACTACTGGTCTACCGACCCGGACATTTTGTTACCTTACGAATCACCAGGTATGTTTGATTGGATTGCTGCAACGCCAGGCAATCTGCTCTCTTTTGGAAAAAAAATAAATCCTAAAAAGAACTATCGCTGGATTGCTGGAATTACCGCAAGTTCGTTGTTGTTGATCAAGTATGATCAAGACATTGTCGATGCCTCGCAAAAAATCGCCCGCCGCATGGGATTAATTTCTGATACTAAAACAGGTCGAGAAACGTTTACCTTGATAGATGCTAAGCTGGGTTCGTATGATTTACCCTTAGTGGTGCCGCGCAATGTAAACTCAGTTATGTATTTCTTTGGTGACGGTCTGGCACATCTAGGGGTTGTCGGTGGTTTATTGGGTTATGGCCTGTACTATAATGACAAACGTGCGATTTCAACCGCCAGTCAAACCGCGGAAGCTTTGGTAATGACGGGTATTATTGTTCAAGTCATCAAACGAACGACAGGAAGAGAGGCGCCGTTTGTAGCCACTGAAAAGGGGGGTAAGTGGCAATGGTTTCCCAATCAGCTAGAATATAATAGGAAAGTTCCGCAGTTTGATGCGTTTCCTTCGGGTCACTTGGCCACCGTCATGGCAACCACGACGGTGCTTGCCGACAATTATCCACAGCATCGTTATATTTGGCCACTCAGTACTGGAATTATGACCTTACTCAGCTTCGCAATGCTAAATAATGGCGTGCATTGGGCGGGAGATTACCCACTGGGTTTGGCGATTGGTTATGTCGCCGGTAAAGTTGCCTTGGAGCGTAATCGTAAGCAACGTAAAAGCCTGCTAAATAATCGTAGCCAATATAAGCCCGGTTATTGGTTAATGCCATATGTCAATAATGGCGTAACCGGGCTGCAACTGAAGGTTTGGTTTTAGAACTCAAGTTTTGGCATTCAGCAGTGGCTAGGGTTTTGCCACTGCGAGCGGTGATTAACATGAACTCTAATTGTGAGTTAGAGAAAGATATCTGGAGAGATATGCTAAATAAATTCATCCCATTCGCATTTTTATTCGTCGTTTGTTTGCCAGGTATCGCTCAGGCCGAGTTAAATACAGCGAAAGTAACCGACTTGCTTGATCAATTGCGAACCTCTTACGGTCACGTCAACACCTTCACGGCAGAGATGCGCTTGCAGAGATTTGCGCCGGAATATGCTGAACAAAACCAGCAAGTTTGGTTCAAACGGCCAAAGTACATCAAGCTTAAACAGTTAGGTCCTTATAAAAAGGGCGCACGATTGGCTATTAAGCCTGACGGCAGTATTCGTGGTCATTTGGGCGGTTTATTGCGATTTATTGTTGTTTCGCTAAAGCCAGATGATGAAAACCTGTTTGGCGTAACACAGGATTCCGTTTTTAATACGGATTACGATGCGGTGATCGATATTGCCTACGAGTTGGTGTCGCGCATGACGCGATATGAAATCACCCCGTCGACCGCGGGTGATGAAATCATTCTGGATACTTTTTATAACGACAAAATAGACCATTATCGTTTGATCATCGATGCAAAAAACATGATGATCATCGGCATGCAACGTTATGCTAGAGGTCAGTTATTGCATCAAATTGACTGGAAAGATTTACAACTCAATCCAGCGCTGAGTGACAGCCTATTTGATCTTTAGTGCCCGTAGCGACATACCTTACCGAGTCCTGTAGGGTGCGTTTTACGCACCAGCGAAAACCGCAAACGCCCCAAAAAATCAGAGTCAGCTGGATAGACAAACAGGATAATAATATTCCCGGGCAACCCAGAGATTTGTGGTGCGTAAAACGCACCCTACGGTGGCTTTGGTTACTTTAAGGGCTTGTCGCTACAAACGGTGATTGTGAGTTCTCACTTGACACTAAGTTTTAGGCTTAGTTCTGCCAATCGTTTACCTAACGCGCGGCAAAGTCGTTTTTCTTCATCACTTATTTTCGTATCGCCATCGAGGGCTACATGACTCGCCCCGTAGGGAGAGCCACCGGTTTTTGTTGAATGAAGATCCCCCTCGGAATAAGGGATGCCGGTGATTACCATACCATGGTGTAACAACGGTATCATCATTGATAACAGCGTGCTTTCCTGGCCGCCATGCATACTTGAGGTGGAGGTGAATACCGCCGCGGGTTTGCCCGCTAGCTCGCCTGATAGCCAGAGTGCGCTGCTGGAATCCAGGA
>CALZHW010000300.1 GCA_945787125.1 uncultured Ectothiorhodospiraceae bacterium | reverse complement strand
ACGCAAATAATTTTTCTGGGATCGCTTCGAATTTGAGATTAATTTGCTTTTCTTTAGCCTCTCGCAACCAATGAACCATTAACGCAAGGCCCGAACTATCTGAGCGAGTTACGCCACCCAAATTAATGATCACATCCGGCTTATCAGGCAAAACCTCGAAAGATAATGCATCATTGACAGTAAAAAAGGTTATTTCCCCTGAAACAGAAACGTTACCATTGCCTGAAACCGCTACATTTAGCTTACTCACAATAATCCTTATTTGTTTTTGTCTGCTAAGGTCGCAATTAAATCATCAATTCCGGACTTGCTGATATGATTAGCAAAACTGGAGCGATAATTTGATATCAAACTGATATCGTCAATCGTAATATCATAAACTTTCCAATCGCCAACCCCATTGTGAAGACGGTAATTGATCGGAATAGGGAAGCTGCCTGGCTGCTCTATTTCTGAACGCACCGTTACATCACCAGTTTCTATTTTATCTCGAAACGGCATATATTTTATCTGTTGATCCACATACTCAGAGAGAGAGGTCGCATATGTTCTGATTAATAATGTTTTAAATTCTTCGATAAATTGCTTTCTCTGAGACTCATTGGCTTTTCGCCAATATTTCCCCAATACCCAACGAGACATACGATCAAAGTCAAAATGCGGGATCACCAATTCATTAATCAGTTTATTAATATGGCCCGGATCTGTTTTAATAATTTCACGATCTTTTTTCACATGCTCTATCACTTGAGAAGCGACCGATTCAATCAACGCTTGTGGCCCTAGTTTAGCGTTTGCATACAAAGAAAATGACGACAAAAATAAAACATATATCATTAATGCTATATGTCTAAACTTAATCATTGATAGGCTCCCGTTACCTGATTTAATTCTGCGACCTGCATATTATAGTCAAAAACTGTCTGTAAATAGCTTGTATAGCTCAGTACATAAGCTTGAAATGCACCGACCATTTTATCGACGGGCTGTAGCCCTGCCTCGAAATCAGTATAACTTGTAATCATCCACTTTCGTGCTGCTTTTGCACTCTGTTTTAATGATATAAGTGAGGCATGATGTCCATGCATTTGAGCGTAAGATTCGGTCACTTGATAGGGGATCCCTTTTCTCGCAAACGCATTTTTTTCAACCAATGCGTTTAATTGGGCTTGTGCCTGTTTTGCGCGCGCAGTTTGAACACCCCCAGCCCATTCCCATTGCAAACCGATAATGGGTGTCGTCCCTATATCATTAAAGGGATCATAGACAAAAGGGTTGTCCACTCGGTCTCGTAACGGTGAATAGGCAGCCATACCTACGATTCCTGCATATAAATTTGGTTTGTTCATGGCCTTTTTGGCTTGCACTAATGCTCGGCTGGCTTTTAAACCATGATCAAGTTGCTTGATTTCTGGGCGCTCTGCAAGCGCCTGACGTTGGTACTCATCCAGCTCAAGCTCAGGCAATTCCACAGGGCTCAGAGTTTCTTCAGCAAGCTCAAGCTCAACGCTCGATTCAATCCCGGTTAACAGCTTCAAACCCTCTATCGCAATAGTTTCCAACGCTTGAGCTTTAACAACATAACTATTTGCCAATGCACTCGCTGCTTGTAGTGCAAAAAGATCCGATTGTGATGCACCACCTTCCCCTTCATCCAACCAGGCCTGAACCGTTTCCGCCGCTTTATCAACCCGCTGCTGAATATCTCGCAAAAAAAGTCGCGTGTTTTTCGCTGCTAAATATCCATAGTACGCTTTATTGACATCCAAAATAGTTGCACCACGCTGCAAACGTACATCTTGCTTTTTCAGGTCGATATTATGCTTGGCTGCTAAGGCATAACTTTCAATTTTTCCGAAAGTTTTAAGTGGCTTTATTATCCCGTATTGAACATTAAACCAGGGAGAAAGCCCATCTGATAGACTGTATCGATCCCGTCGTGTTTCACATGTTTTTCCATCGCCACAGCTTTCTTTAAAAAAACCGCCGTTTACAGCAGGTGAGACACCAACAAAAGCATTGGCAGAGATCGTGATATCATCACTGCCTTCCGCCTCATCCAGCAACGCTTTTGCGTGCTCAACAAATGCCTCAAGCTCTGAAATTCTTGAATCAGTGTTTAACGCTCTTTCTATTGCATCAGAAAGAGACAGCTGTTCGGCAGCATTAACGTTTACGAAGGCAAAAAAACAGAGCAGAACCGCGCAAAACGCCTTACTCATCACCCGCAGCCTTGCTAAATAAAAATCGCCCTAGCACTTGCTCCAGAACCATTGCTGACTGGGATAAAACTATATTATCACCATTTTTTAGCGCAGCTTCGTCACCACCAGCATCCATGGCAATGTACTGCTCACCAAGCAATCCTGAAGTAAAAATACTCGCACTCGAATCTTTAGGTAATGACGCATATTTGCTTGAAATAGACAATGTCACATGCGCTTCAAACGTATCCATATCTAAGCCAATACCCTTAACTTCCCCGATTTTAACCCCCGCCATCATCACTGGAGCACGGACTTTTAGGCCCCCAATGTTCTCAAAATTAGCTTTAAGTTCGTAATTGTCTCCACCTGTAAAACCACTTAGGTTTGAAACTTTTAATGCAAGCATCAATAAAGCAGCAAGCCCGATAATAACAAATGTACCCACCGCTAATTCTATTTTAGCCTTATCAGACATGAATTAGACACCTCCAAACATTAGTGCGGTTAAAATAAAATCCAATCCTAAAACAGCAAATGCTGTATTAACTACTGTGCGAGTTGTCGCCCTACTTACACCTTCCGTTGTTGGAACAGCATCGTAACCTTCATATACAGCAATCCAAACTGCTACCCAACCAAAAACAATACTCTTAATAACACCATTGAGAATATCGTCATATAAATCCACTTTAGATGTCATCTGTGACCAGAACGCGCCACCATCCACACCTAACAATCCAACGCCAACGATATAACCACCAATAATTCCAACCGCGCTAAACATCGCAGCCAATAAGGGCATTGAAATTAATCCTGCTACAAAGCGCGGTGCAATAACTTTCTTATAAGGATCCACCGCCATTATTTCCATAGCAGGCAATTGTTCAGTAACTTTCATTAAACCAATTTCAGCAGTCA
>CALZHW010000299.1 GCA_945787125.1 uncultured Ectothiorhodospiraceae bacterium | reverse complement strand
CTATCTTACATTTCACAATCGGAGTTCAAACTATGTCCCGTAATCAGCGCTACAGGTGCGAAGGTGGCACTTTTGCAACTTTGAACTCCGATTGTGAGTTTAAATACTTTTAATTAATAAATAGTGTGTTAAAAAAGGTCTGCATTTTCGTCCAAGATAATCGGTCTGCTTCCGCTTGATAGGCTAGCGGAATATTGAATTGCTTGCCATTTTCAGTGGCTTCAGGGTTGGTAAACGAATGCATCGCACCTGGGTATGAAATAAACTCAAAATCAACTTTGGCATTCATCATTTCTTGTTTAAAAGTCTCAATGACTTCCGGTTTAATGAATTTGTCATCGCCGCCGTTTAACACTAATATTTTTGCTTTAACAGTTCCCACTTTAGCAGGGATACTTGTATCTAAGCTGCCATGAAAACTTACCACGCCTTTTAAATCCAACCCTGAGCGAGCCATATCTAGAACCACTGCACCACCAAAGCAATAGCCAATAGCTGCGAGCTGTGATTTTTCAGTGTTTTCATGGCTGGCTAACAACCTTTGGGCGGCTATAAAGCGCGCTTTGGCGACGGATAATTCCTTGCGAACAGTACTGGAAAATTCTCCTGCTTCTTTTGGATGAGAGGCATTTTTCCCTTTGCCATACATGTCTACGGCTAATGCTACATACCCCATTTCCGCTAACATGCGGGCGCGTTTTCGCGCATACTCATTATGCCCCCACCATTCGTGGACCACCAATACACCGGGGCGTTTTCCTTTTATACTGTCATCAAAAGCGAGATAACCATGCAACGTGATATCATTTGCTTTATACCTAACCTCTTGCCCTTGAATTGCGGCAAAAAGCGGTAGAGGTATGCTCAGTAATAGACATATTATGATAATTTTACGCATATTCAATTCCTTTTGTGTTTTTTTCAGAGCAGGTTATAGGATTCTATTTGAGTTGATTGTATTGTAATGCTTATTAAGTATAGTAAAAATTAAAACACCTGTCCTTGAAAGTACCAACAATGAATATTGATATTTTCCGCCGAGCCAAATGTCGAATGTAAATGGGGTGAGTCACCATATTCTCAGTTACCCGCGATACTCCATTAGTGGCGAATACAACCGCATACTCTTGGTTGAGCTTGTTTATTACACCATTCCAGTTGGAGCCCATCTCTGTGGGGCTAAGGGCTGCCGTAAAAATTAGTTTACATTTATGGGTTTCCAATCGCCATTTTAGCTAGGCGTGAGGAAGGCGAATAGTGAGCTATTCAACTGACGAACAACGCTGCTAAAATGAGCGAGTGGTAAGTCAGAAATGTGAAGTAATTTTTACGGCAGCCCTAAGAATGGGGTCATCGATTTTTTCTTCAAGTTCATCAGTAGATGGAGTGAGCTGGTCAGCACATAATTTAAAAAAATGTAACACGCTAGCGCTCCATGCAATAAGCGCTTTACTTATTTTTATTCGGACCAGAGCCCAACAGATTTTTCTAGGATAAATGATTCTTTACTACTACTGGAGCATTGTCTAGGACTTTTTGTGAAGACAAAAAAGATAAGAAGTCATCAGGCTTTTGTGGTTTAGCAATAAAGTTACCTTGTAGGTGGTCACAGCCCCATGCGGTTAATATGTCTATGTTATCCTGACTTTCAACCCCTTCGGCAACCACGTTAAAGCCGAGATTATGGGCGAAGTCAATGGCAGCGTGAACAATTAACGCATTATTTTTGTCGTTTTTAAGGTCAGTGATAAAAGATTTGTCAATCTTAACTTCCGTAACAGGTATGTGTTTGAGAAATGAGAGTGAGGAGTAACCAGTTCCAAAATTATCAATTGAAATTAGGACCCCTAAATCGGCCAATTGACACAAGCGTTTTTGAGCATTTTGTGGATTCGTTAACATGCTGCTCTCTGTTATTTCTATGATGAGCTGCTCAGGAGGTGCTTCAACACTCTGTAAAATATTATTTACAGCGTTTGGGAATTGTTCATCTGCCAGGTTTTTCACCGAAACATTAACCGCGACTGCCAAGTTGGCGCCATGTGTTTGCCATCTCAAAGACTCCTCCAAAGCCTTTCTTGTAACCCAGTTTGTAATATCACCCATTAACCCTAATTGCTCAATGAGGGGGATTAACGTTTCACGGGAAACCTCGCTGAGGTCAGACCCAGTCATTCTCAACAAGGCTTCAGCTGAACATATACCTTGCCTAGCTATATCGAACTTTGGTTGGAAGACCAGCGACAATTCTTTATGTTTTATTGCATGACGTAGGCTATGTACAAGAGTTAGGTGATGCAAATTAAAACCATCCTGACCACCTTCGTAAACAGTGTAACTACGCATATTCCGTTTAGCTCTATACATGGCGATATCAGCATTCTTCAGCAATGTCTCAGCATCGGTTCCGTGATCTGGATAGAGGGCGATCCCCATGCTGATGCCAACCCCCAGCATATGACCGTTAATGAGAAAGCCTTCGTCGATCGCATGTTGGAATTTGTTGCTGATCATTATTGCATCACTAATATTTACTGTGCCAATAACCGCTGCAAACTCATCCCCGCCAATGCGAGCTACAGTGTCGGATTGACGCACGCTGTTAATGAGGCGTGGCGCAAGTAATTGTAATAGTTTGTCACCGGTAGCATGACCAAAGGTGTCGTTAACTTCCTTGAAGCGATCCAGGTCCATAAGAATGACGGCGGTTTTTCTCCAATTACGTTTAGCAAGTGCTATAGCCTGATCAATGCGTTCGATTAACAACAATCTATTGGGTAATGCTGTCAGGTTATCGTGTAATGCATTGTGTCGGTCGGCTTCGCTATTTTTCTTTAATTCAACCATGGTTTGATGACTAATCCGCACTACGGTGAACACAAATAATCCACCACCAAAAAAAATGGGAGCGACAATAAAGTGCGTGGTTTGTGGGGATTCAATCAATATGAATAAGAAATAAGCGATATAACCCGCTAAAAAAAAAGCAATGAGAGCAAACAAAAACCGCCATCGCGAGGTATTGATATTAGAAAATGTACACAGTGCTTTTGAATAACGAAATGAAGCCGCCATGAGTAGCGCGCCCGTGGTGATGAGGGCGAGTGAAAGTAGCTGTAATAACCATGGCATTGCTTGACTGACCTC
>CALZHW010000298.1 GCA_945787125.1 uncultured Ectothiorhodospiraceae bacterium | reverse complement strand
CAGTGACGTTGCTTCTCTGTCAGTTCATTGCGATCCATGCGATGTCTCCTTGTTTTAACAAAGAGACAAGACTTGCAGATCTCGAAGCGGCTTGCTAGGTGGGGATTACGCTGCGCTTACGTATATACGGGGGACTGGGGCGGTGGTGATTCTGCTGATATTGGAGGATTTGGTGAATATATTGAAGATGTTTGAATTGGTGGGCGGTGCCCACCCTGCCTGGCTGATGCAGTATGTGGATGAGAGTATTAGGGAGAGATAGATATATGGATAAGTGGTTTTCAATTATGGAAAAGCTGAGAGTGATACTTGCCATAGTGGCAATTACTACACTGGTTAGTGCTTGCTCTGATAATAATACGAACAATAAAGGTAATGTCAGCTCAGAACAAAAACACAATGTTATTAAACAAGATGGAAATATCAAGTTTACGCTTGGTGATCGAGAGTTTGTTATTCCAGAAGGTAATTTCAAGGGTGGTACCGAAACCGGTGGTAGTGAGTTGATCAGAGCGACGATATGGGGATTGCTGCCAGAATTTGAAGGTTATAACAAGGAAAAGAATCACGCTGAGTTCATTGGTAAACGTGGTGTTGGTCGTGTTGTAAGAATTGAGATTTACCGGCGTTCTGGACGTGTCCCTGTATCTGAAATGGTGTCGGGGCGTCTTGGCTTAGAAAGTAATAGTGCGATCAGTGGTCGCTTGGGTGAATATGATGAGCTACGTCATGGGCTGGAATATTATCGTAGCGATGATTACGGCGATGATATTTACCTTTATTTAGACGATGGACAACCAGTTGTTTTTATCCGATGCCCTGCCTCAAAGCTGTTAGAAAATATGCCCTATCCGGCATGTAGGCATTATTGGAACATATCCAAGGGTACTTCTGCAGAAATGAGATACAGCATGGATTACCTGCCGCAATGGTATGAAATATGGCAAAGAGCCCAGCGTTTGCTTGGCGAAAAACAATAAATTTATTTTTTTAAAATATTAAGAAATTGAGGGGAGTTTGATGGCGTTGACAATAGCCAGGTAGGGTGGGCACCGCCCACGCAGATAAATTAACCAAACATGTCAAATTATCGTAGAGCTTTGACATCAGGTGGAACCTATTTCTTCACTGTGGTGACGTATCGCAGGCGAGAAATATTAACTATGCCCGAAAGTAGGGCTGCTTTAAGAAATGTAATTGAACAGGTGCGCAGCGAATATCCATTCAATATTGACGCATGGGTACTGCTACCAAATCATCTCCATTGCATATGGCGGCTACCTACAGGTGACAATGATTTTTCAAAGAGGTGGGGCCTGATTAAGGCTGGATTTACCAAGAAAACGAAACACCTGTTTCAACAGGACGAATGGATGAACAAATCAAAAAAGCATCATCGGGAGGCAACGATATGGCAGCGGCGATTTTGGGAACATCAAATAAGGGATGAAACTGATTACCAAGCACACATGGATTATATCCATTTCAATCCCGTCAAACATAGGTTGGTGGATAGGGTAAATGAATGGCCTTATTCAACATTTCATCGTTATGTGCGTACAGGTGTATATACGTGGGACTGGGGCGATGGTGATTCTGGCGATATTGGAGGATTTGGTGAGTATGTTGAAGGTGTTTGAATTGGTGGGCGGTGCCCACCCTACCTGGCTGAATGCGCTGCGGCACTCGCTAACTGGGGGGAATGTCAGCTTACGTGTGCGGGTTCAACTGATTGATGTAGTACATGCTGGGCTGTCGGTATTTTATCTTCCTTAAAGACCATTCGTATCAAACGGTTAAAAGACCCTAAAAAAATTCAATTATTCTGCTGTTTCGGCCAGATAAACGCGCTAGAATGAAATAGTCATTTTGCGCTGAATAACACTAAATTCTTATTATATTAATAAGTTATTCGTGCGTTTTGGCATGAGGTTAAGTCTGGATTGTGATTGATTTGAGAGGCGGAAAAAATGAAGAGAATGCTGTTTGTACTGGTGGCCAGCCTGATGGTCATGAGCGGAATGAATGCTGCGTCGGCAGATGACGGTTCGGTTCACAAAGGTTCGGCCAAGGCGTTTTACTGTACCGGTTGCCATGGCTACAACGGCATGGGCAGCAATTCGGTAACGGGGTTGGCAGGCCGGGATGCGGCGGAGTTGCTAGCTAAACTTGAGACTTTTAAAAAGAAAAAATCCTCGATCATGGGGCTGCAGTTGGCTAAGTTCAGCAATAATGACCTGAAAGATCTGGCGGCCTATTTTGCATCATTGAAAAAGTCGGCTCGTGGTGAGGCCAGCTATGCTAGAGATATCGAGCCGGTCATTCAGTGGCGTTGTGTCTCATGTCATACCTCTGGCGGTGAAGGTACGCAAAAGAGCGGTTTGAATCTGACCAGTTATGACGCCTTGATGGCGGGTACCAGCCAAGGCGGGAATTTGATTGTGCCTGGCTCGCCGACTACCAGTAGTTTTATGATTATGGTGACACGCAAAGATCATCTGAGAATGCCTTTTGGTGCAGCTCCATTGTCAGATGATGAAATTCGTGTGATCAAGGTCTGGATAGAACAGGGGGCGAAAAACAACTGATCACATTGAGATTTGTATCAGGATGAAGGGGACGATTTGTCCCCTTTTCTTTTGCTTGAATTAAGTGCTTGTGTCGTATTTTTCACCCCACTCTTTGAGTGCCAACATGATCGGACCCAATGAGCGGCCTTTCTCAGTCAGGCGATAGGCGCTGCGCGGAGGGTGCTCGGAATAGAACTGACGTTGAATAATTTGTTTTGATTCCAAAACCTTAAGCCTGCCGGACAAGGTGGATGGCACCAGCCCCGGTGTTGATTCCAGAAAATCCTGGAAGCGTTGTGAATCATTCAGAAACAGATTTCTTAATATCAGCACCGACCAACCATCACCAATCGCGTTGAGTGTTCTTGCAACGGGGCAGTGATCATCAAAAAATTTTTTATTCATATGCTCATTTTAGCCTATTGAGTCTGTATAACGTATCGACTATTATTTTAATAGTTACTATTAAATGCAAACTTAATGCGGAGTTCATGATGCATGGCAATTGTTTTCAAGTGAGTACGCGCCGGTTTGCGCTTGTTTGTGTGTTGCTGGTTACAGGCTGTGCGGCAGTGCCCATAACGGGCGTTGTCGGATCAAATGTCCT
>CALZHW010000297.1 GCA_945787125.1 uncultured Ectothiorhodospiraceae bacterium | reverse complement strand
CTCCTGCGCCCAGGATCGTAACACTGGACAATGTCTGCTCACTGGTATTAACCACAACCACTTTGTATTCTAATTCGCTGGTGATGATAGGTTTCAATAATACGATGGCAAAAATCAATACGATGACAAAAGTTACAATGCCTATTTTAATAAAGCTATTCATTATTCCATTACTCAGTTTATTGTCTTGTTACGCGGTTGCTGGTTGGCGGTTGATTATCCTGCCGAAGCAGGTAATGACTACCTTTCAATTACCTAGCAAAGATAACCGCTCATCGTATAAACGGCGTATCTCAGCAATACGATTGGCATTGACACCCAAATCCGAACGCCCTACCCGCGATGCAGATCGAACGTGCATCTTATTCTCATTTTCATTAAATTCAAATTCCACATCATCAACAAACCTAAAAATCAAAGAAGTAAAGGTGAAATGCAGATAATTATCCGTCTGCTCGATTAATTGCGTTCGAGGCATTTGCTGAATAATATCCTTTAGCACTGACTGGGTGTTAGCAAGATTACCATTAAGCTTAAAACTCTCGATTTTTTTACTGGCATCTTCGCTTGGCAACGACGAGACACAATTCGGAGTAGCGGGACACAGTTTGATTTTTTCTGCCGCAGAAATTGGTTCTACCATAAGTAATGTACCGATAATTATGAAAATTGAAATTAAACGCATCGTTTTTTACTATTTAATAACTACTTTATCACTTGAAAGTCAGATTTGGTCGTTCCACAATCCGGACAAGTCCAGGTATCTGGAATGTCCTCAAATTTAGTCCCTGGCGCAATTCCATCTTCAGGAATACCTACTGCTTCATCATACACAAAACCACACACAACACATTCCCAAATTCGCACTAAACTCTCCTATTCCATCTTGATTTTTTATAACTTACCTATAGAACTCACTAATAGGCGTTCATTGCCATCACCGCTCGAAATGAAAGGTGGCAACTACTACTTACATCCTTAACATCTATATTCAACCGTTAAAGGCCGCCTTAGTCAACTTTATTAAGCGATTTGCTTCATCTTCAGTATATGCTTTTGCGGTTTTTTTACCCCATACTGGAGCCGGCCACACAGGATCATCCTGATATCGAGCAATATGATGGATATGTAATTGCGGTACGAGATTACCCAGTGCAGCAATATTCAATTTATCAGGGTTAAATTGCTTAACCATAAATCGACTCAGCACATCGGATTCAACCATTAACTGACTCCGATCCACGGCATTCAATTGATAGATTTCAGAAATATTATTTCGCATGGGGACAAGAATCATCCAGGGATAATTCGCGTCATTTAACAACAGCAGACGGCAAAGCGACAAATCCATAACCTGAAAACAATCTTTAACCAATTGCGCATGAAGATTAAACATAGATCTCTACTTTAATATGATCTGCTGATGTTAAGAAATGATTCTGAACAGTAAAATTTAAGATATGACTTCATTAAATGGCCGCCCATAATAACTGACTCTTGCCAAACACGTTCCTTAAAACTTAATAACATCACCAGGCACCATGTCCAAAACCCAGGATGCTGCACCTTTGAGTGCCGCCTTAAATTCCATCACATTACCGGTTAACAATGGCGTTGTTCCATAATGCATCGGAATCAAATATTTAGGGTTAAGATATTCTTTAACAGCAAATGCTGCGTCTTCAGGATCCATTACAAAATTTCCACCAATGGGAATTAATATAAGTTCCGGCCTGTAATAGTTGCTGATAAATTGCATATCACCAAAAATTGCAGTATCACCCATGTGATAAAGCGTAAATCCATTTTCCAGCCGAATGATATAACCCACAGGTTCGCCGCCCACGTGAATTTCGGTTTTTTGTGTTTCTGGATTAAGGTATTTAAATTCAGAACTGTGCTCAGCATGGGTCATCGTTATTTCTATTTCCGGCCCCAAGGGGAAAACACCCCCGCCTTTATTGATACGTCGTAATAAATTTGCCGGTAATAAACCCAAACTCAACAATGTCTCACCTAAACCAGGTGGTACATAAACAGGAATTTTGTACTTATTCGCTAACACCACAGCATCTCCCAGATGATCGCCATGCGCATGGGTCACTAAGATAACATCCACATTTTCATAAAGGGGAAACTGTTTTAATTTCGCCGGGGTCTTCGGATTATTTGTCAAAAAAGGGTCTATTAAAATTATTTTTTTCGTCAAGGAGGTAATTTTAAAGGCTGAATGCCCTAACCATTGCAATTCAACATGCTTGTCATCTGCTATTGAACAAGCACTCCAGACCAATACCACAAACAACAATGTAAAAAGTAGGTTTTTCATTTAACCACTCCATTTATTGTGGGTAGACAATTTCTTTGTCTTTTTTCATTATTTTGCCCTACAATTATGGCAGAGTTTCGTAATAATTGTATAAATGGAGCGAAATATATGGCGAATGATGTAGATTCTGCAGTAATAAAACATTCATCTTTAGGTGGAGAACTGGATGATAATGAATGCCAGCAGCTAGCAAGTGTTATGAGCAGCAAAACCCTTTCTGACGGCGAGGTATTAGTCCCGGAAGGGGGTGCAGATAACACGCTGTTTCTATTGGCCGCAGGCAGCCTTGTGGTTACCAGCAATTTAGACGGCGAAGAAAAACTGGTTTACAGCATGAAAAAAGGCGAATGCGCAGGCACCCGTGCTTTCGTCGACAAAGCACCTCGTCAGGCAACATTACGTGCTAGCGGTAACACCACGGTGTATTCGCTGGAACCCAATGATTTTGAATCGTTACTTGATGAACACCCTAGGGTTGTATACAAAGTCATGCGCGCTATATTTCGCATCACACATATCAACCTAATGCGCATGAATTTCGAAAGCCAGGCACTATCACGTTACATTAGTAAAACCGGCGGTCGCTACTAACAAATTTTTTACAGTGGTGCGAAAACTCGCGCCACTGTAAAAATACAAGGAACATGCACGAGGTTAGATTCTCGTGGGAGATACACCTAACCAGCCAACCCATTGTTCAAATAATTCAGGCGTCGCAGCAGCAATCACGGAATGTGGCATTAAATTACCATCAAAAACATCCTTGCCCATCAAATCACAACAGTTGCCATGCGCTTGCCTTAATATCGCTTGACCAACAATGTAGTCCCATACATTTTGTTTGCCATG
>CALZHW010000296.1 GCA_945787125.1 uncultured Ectothiorhodospiraceae bacterium | reverse complement strand
TGCCCATAATATTTCTAAGTGGCAAAAATTGGGTCCTGAAGGCGTAGAACCAACAGCAATAGAGCGCTTACCTCACAGGGAAGACAGCCAATACTTATTCGTCACCCCCCTAACAAACGACACTTTCGCCATTGCCTTTGGTTCGCATTGGGTGAGCTATCACCTCAAGGATACGCCATGGGGTGTGGGAAGGTTTCTAAATACCTATAGCCATGTTGTGCTTGTTAGTGAAGCTCAACCACAAGGCCTGCCACTTTTTACTATCAGCCTCAAAGCAGGCCGTATTATTGAATTGGCTGGTGATGAGACGCAGCTGCTGTTTCGTACCATTGATGATAGGAAAAGTCGTGAGGGCAAAGTGAGATATTGGTCACTGCCATCTAGCGCTCATCAATAGATTAAGGGTAGACCTCTTTTCCTTTAATCAGAGACATGGACTGAGGCGGATTCAACCTAGAAGTTAACAATTCGCATAGCACGGGCAACCCGTCACCCTCTGTATCAGGTGTGGGTTATTCTAAAATCAAACTCCATATGCCACCATAAGCTGTACCGGCATACAGTGTTTTGGGTTCAGTCTCACTTATGGCTAGCTTGGTAATATGAAGATTTCCCAGCTCCTGATTTAAAGGCGTCCAAATGCTTCCTCCATCGTCGGAAACAAATACCCCTACATCGTCAGTGCCAACATAAATTATTCCAGGAATAGTGGAGCGGTCAATAGCCAAAGCTGTGATGTTATCGGTGGGTAGCCCTGAAACTTTTTCCCAACTCCAATTGGAGCCGTTCCATACGCTTTTTATGAGTCCGGAACTCGTCGCCGCATAGACTGGTCGATCATCTTCCCCAAGAAGCTCTCTATTCACTTCAAGGTCCCTGACAGAAGCTGCGCCTGGCCAGGTTTCGTTGAGAGAAAGATACCCCCAGGTTTCCCCGCCATTGCTTGAAGTGTAAATATTCCCCACAGATGTGTAAGATATCCAGTGTTCAAATCCAAAATACATATAACCGCTGGTAGAAGGATCTGAAGCAATAGTACTTGAAGGACCTCCTCCTGCGACAGATGCCCAATTCTCTCCATCATCTGTCGTCCGTTTCAAATCGCCGTAAAAATTCGTCATTGCTACCAGGACCGTTTTCGAGTCATCCGGCTTAATCAAAATATCACTAACGCGCGAAGAGCAGAGACCAAGATCAAACCTTGACGTCGCTCCTGACATAAGGCTATGCGGGTTAGAAGTCCAGTTTTGTCCGCCATCTTTGCTATTGTAAACATTAAGGGAAAGTTGGCACCAACAAAACTCATCTATTGGGCCATATGTACAAGACCCAGCAGATCTACAAAATTGGGGTCAAATATTTTCATTAATTATTTCCACGTTAATTCAATTATATTAATACATAGATTTGACCTCCTCCTTTCGCAACGCTTAATATCTGTTTTTTGGTAGCTGTTCAATAATACAACATCACAGGTACGACCCGGTTATTTTTGTCTCGACACATGGGCTCAAGGACTCCACTATAAATAGAGAAATCGGAATTTTCGCTAGAGTCACACAAGCTCTAATTTTCCCTATAATGAGTTTCAATAGAAAAACGGGTAAGACTAAATTCGAACTGAGCTATCGCAACTAAGCTCCTAGTAGCCGAATAGCAGTATCTACTGTTCTATAGACTGCTCTCGCGAGTAAGTTGAATACATACTTAATAAATTCGACAGTAAATTTTGCCGTCTCGTTTATGATATGGCCTAGCATGCTCAATATTTTTTGCATGAGCAACTTAGTTAGTCCTAATGCTTCCTTAGTTGCGGTAGCCGCCTTACTAAGTGCGTAAGAAAGAATATCTAATCCGGTCATTCCGGGAATGATTATGATATTTGCAACTCTGACGATAAGTTGAATGGCTTTTCCGATCATGCTAAGTGTAAAACTGGATAGGGTGCTAATACCACCTGCTAGCCAATTTTTGACTTCATCATCAGATGAGTCGTTTACATATGTCTTCGGAAGTGAATTCCAATCGATTTTTTGTTGCTTGCTGACAGTCGTCTGATAATTGTCTTTAAAGTGGGCCGAAATTGGATTAAAACTACTCTCGGGAATGCAATAACTATTTCCTGGGGATGGCACATGGGTGTATGGCCACTCGGGGATAAAAGTGACGATATCAGTACTATGATGAACGCGAAAAATATTCTCATCGCCGACATTTGTCGTTAACCGCTTGGCAAAGCCAGAAAACCCGACCCTCGGTGAACCAAATGTATATAGGTTTGCATGATTGACTAGCTCATTTTGTTTTGCTGAGTCTGCAGCCAAACTAGCCAAAGCGCCGCCCAAGCTGTGGCCTACGCAGTGCAGCGTATCTATATTATTTTGCCTAAGGAAACTTACAACTTTCTGTCCAAATTCATTATAAACGCGATTAAATCCAGCGTGAACAATCTTTCCTGTATCGGAAACTTGTAAGCCAATATTGAAATCACTCAACCAATCAGCAATGCTTGATGTGCCGCGAATTGTTAATAGTGCTTCATTTTCTTTTTCATTTGTTCCTGTGGCTATAACACCAAATCCAGATCGAAACTTAATAAAGGCTCCGGTCTTACTAAACTTTGTTTTCGTGCCTTTAAACGTGAAGCGTTTGTTGATAGCGTCTCTATCCTTATTTGCGAATGCTAGTTCAGGAGAAATGATCCCCTCTTCTAGGTCATATACACCGATGGCTGCTTGAATCGCTTCTTTTGGTGTTAAATGTTTTATTGTTGTTATCCTAATAGATTAAGCTACTCTAACCCCGGCCACTTACAAATACCTTGAGCTGCAACATGATCATTAGACTTAATCGACTCATCGCCTGTTAGCTCACATGTTAGATGAAAAGGGATGACTTGTTTTAATTGTTCTTGATCGGATAAGCGTTTCGGAATGACTTTCATCTTGTCTCGCTCACCGATAATCAGTTTGATGTCATTTAATTCGCCATCATAGTCATAATTGTTTTTTACGACTACCCAGGCGCGATAAGTCTCTCCTTGGTGTTCAATTTTTATTTCTTGGGTGACTTTATGAGCCGAAGGAAGAAGTCGATTTATAGTATTGGCATAAATAGCATCAAATTTGAAACGGCCGTGGGCATCTGTCACTGCTTGATGTTCGTAGACGCTACCATTG
>CALZHW010000295.1 GCA_945787125.1 uncultured Ectothiorhodospiraceae bacterium | reverse complement strand
ATTCGTTCTGCACCACCGGGTTCGACTGTGATTGCAACTGGCACCAGCTGCCGCCAACAAATCAAACATGGGACTGGTGTGATAGCCTACCACCCCGCTCAAGTGCTGCGCCAAGCGTTGCGTAGTTAGCTGCTTGCATTAACTAATGATTTCATTCAGTGGTATGTGGTATAAAGCAGCAGGTGTGTCAGCTAAAACTGACACACCTGAGCGTTTTTCTTTTAAAATTTGTAAATCATACCGCCAGATACACCTAACAAAGTGTCTCCTGCCTCTGCAGGTTTATACTTTTCACCGTGTCCGGAGCCAGCGAGAACAATATTAGAGTTATCATCGTTAGTGACACCGGCTACTACAGCGTAAACAGTAAACGCTTTATCGAGTTTGTAATCAGCGCCTAATCCCCAAAGCATACCGCCAGAGTTGGCTTTATCTTTGTAGTCTTCAGACATGAATACCTGGGCTTTCAGGGTAGTATCTCCCAGTGCATGTGTGACACTGCCGCCATAAGCTGCGCGGTCAAATTTATCGTTTGTATCAGAGGTAAGGTCTTCGTAGATCAGGTTAATCGCAGTATCACCAAACTTTGCACCGCCGCCGATGCGTAAGCCTTTAGCATCTACACTAGGTTTGCTTTGATCTTCATAGGCAATACCAAGGTAATAAGTTTTGTCCTGGTAGATTAGGTTCACACTGGTAACGGGGTTTTCATCGACAGCGCTATCTGTATCGTCACCCGCAGAGTGCAGCAGGTTAAGTTGTACATTGTTCCATTTAGGGGATGTATACATCACCGAATTTTTGCCGCGTATGTTCATTTTATTATCACCATCGCCTGCGCCCAAAATTCCGCGACGTTCCGCAATAGTGTCATGAAAAACACCGGCTTTAGCACCGAGAGATTTAAAGGGAGTATCGTGATAACCAACAATTACTTTACCATACGTATGAGATAAACCCAGGTAACGGTTTCTGGCGTTTAATTCACCACGTTCACCGGAAACATCAATATCACTTTCCAGCTTCCATACGGCTTGTAAATTGTGCTTTAAATCTTTCTTACCGGTAAAACCGATTCGACTGGAATTACTACCAGCAGTAGTATCAGTTGTGTCGCCGTTATCGATATAATCTGCGGAAACATGTATTTTTCCGTAAATTTCCATATTTTCTGTAGCGGCAAAAATCGCCGTATTGACTGATAATGCCAACAACGATAGAGAGAATGTGACAGCGATTTTTTTATTTAACATATATGTTCTCCAGTTAGGTTAAATTTTGCGGAAGCTATATTATCAAATCCAGAGCATAAGCACTATTAAACATCTTTTCACCAGAAATCAAAAGAATTATTATAGTCTGTCACTGCATTCCCCCCTAAATATAGCCAAATTCTTTCTCTGTTGACCCACCACTGCCTTCGACCAAGTAATAATTTTACTATTGGCGAACAATCATTCATCAGATAAGTGTTCATTGAAAACAAGGTCGTGTCCATGGCGAAATCCTAATCAGACCGTCATGCACATTCAAACGACCTGCTGTGAAGTCTTAATCACATGTGCGGCCTGTGCCGGTAGGAAGTATTGATAGATAGGAGTAGAGTGCAATGGCTCGTTCGAATCATAGGTCAAGCCATAGAGCTTGAAAAATTGGGCCGCGAACTCAGGCGTCATTTCCTTGCGCGAAACCAATTCCAGCAACTTCGCGTTCTCGATAGTTTTTCCCAACTGAGCGCCATGGCTCATGATTTCTTGTTTCAATGGCTCGGGAATCGATGCATTAATTTCTGGCTGAGTAAATACTTGCAATAACAAACCCGCCGTATAATGCCCTGTCGGCGTCAGGATGTTGATGCCTGCTTTTTCCAAGGCGGTCATCACCTCATCCAGCGGCACTGCATAACGAACACCATCTTTAAAGGTCGTGGCACGAATGGCCATATGATGCGCGGTGTAACCATACACCCGGTTCCAATGTTGAATGATCTGCGCCGATTGATCAGCATCCGACTGATCGACAAATATTCTGAGCACTTGGCCATTATTCAGGATTTTATACAAAGGGTAAGCATTCCAGCCATCGGGAAACTGGTAGTAAGCCTCGTGACTGAACTGAGTTGATACATAGCCATGGTATTTTTTTAATAACCCCACGACACGCTCAGCATCCTGCTGTGCTTGCGTTCCACAACGAATGGCCACATGGTCAAAATGCACGGTCCAGCCGTAGTCGGGGGCTATCTCCAATAATGTAAGATCTGCTGTGCTGTATAACAATGACTCCACCGCTTTGACAGCTGCGTACACATCGAGCTGTTTTACCCAATCAGCAATCAACCGCGCCTGCGAGTTTGTCAAATCTACCCGGGCCTTATCCAGAATACGCTTAAGAAACTCATCAGCATAAGGCAGCACATTCGCCCTACCCGCTACAGAGTCCACCTCAAAAATAGAACGGCTCTTTGCCGCTTGATAGGCCAATAACAATTCTGAGACACTATTAATGCCACTAAAATAATCCATAGCGGTAACTTCAGCCGGTTCGGCGATAAATGGCGTTAAATCTAGGCTAAAAACCGCTGACTTTTCACTCGTTGCTTGAATTATGTTGCTATTTTCAGTATTCAGCTTGAGACTAGGTTCAAGCCCAACAAGATAGTTGGCAAGATTTTCAGCAAATTGGGCATGTGGATCACTTGACAAAAACGGCCTCCAGTCACAAAAAGTGAGTACTTTCTAAAATTTTAGAATCTAACTCTTACAAGTTAGTTCGCTAATTAAGGAGAAAAACTTTGACTAAGCAAACAGTGTTGTTGTTAGGTGCCGGTAAAATTGGCTCGTTAATTACCTGTTTGTTAGCAGAATCTGGCGATTACACAGTGTACTTAGGCAGCCTAAACACGGAGAGTGCCAATCGCCTGGTGCAGCAACTCGCGTTACCTAATGTGTCTGTTTTCCTCGTGGATGCGCAAGATGAATCCGCTTTGGCTAATGCCATGCAGAGCCAAACCTTTGACGCCGTCATCTCTTGCCTGCCCTATTATTGCAATAACAAAGTCGCGGACTTAGCCGCATTCTATAACGTCAACTATTTTGACCTCACAGAAGATATTGAAGTGACCCATCACGTCAAAAAAATCAGCACAGGAAAAGACAATATCTTCATGCCTCAATGTGGCTTAGCGCCCGGCTTTATCAGCATTGC
>CALZHW010000294.1 GCA_945787125.1 uncultured Ectothiorhodospiraceae bacterium | reverse complement strand
GAGGACATTCATCAGTAGATTCACTGTCGAACTGAAAAAACTCTGAGTAATTAGAGTTCACAAAATTAATGCTAAATACGTTATCTGCTTTTGACTTCATAATACGACTCATCTAATTATGTTGCACTTTAAGTATTCGACCCCAAGCAACTTATACATTAACTATACATACTATGATAACCACTAAGACATAAAGGTTCAGCGATTTTGAGTAATTTCAATCAATAAAAAGAGCGAGTTAGCTCATTTATGTGTTATTGGCAATCAAGTGAACAAGTGAGGATTTGCAGTAAAAATAGATTAAGACCGTGACAGAACACACACTATAGCCCGGTTTTATTCGTTTTGCAGCTACGACTAGCCGCTCATGGTTAGGTTTAACAGTACAGTGCATATAACTTATACAAATATTATTCATTAAAAGTCACTATGGTGCTCTTACGGGCAAACAGCGAGGTGATTTACGGCATCTTAGGAAAATATATCGGCAGAATTCAGCTAAATAATCGTACTACTGACCAGATAAGAGAGTTGCCACTCTCCCCATAGAAACATTACAATTGCTCTACATCAAACATCATCAAACAAGCCAGGTAATCTAATAGCAATGCAATATCACATAATGCCCGTCACGCCTTATCAACAAAACTGCTCATTAATCTGGTGTGAACACAGTGGTAAGGCGGCTTTTATCGACCCCGGTGGCGAAACAAGTAAACTTGTCAACGAAGTGCAAAAACGTCAACTCAATCTGGATAAAATCTTCCTTACCCATGGACATCTTGACCATGTTGGGGCGGCAGACGAAATTGCTAAACAGTTCAATGTTTCTATCATAGGGCCACAAATTGAAGACGCATTTTGGTTTGAGCAACTGCCCGCTCAGGCTGAAATGTTTAACTTCCCACCAATAGAAAGTTTTCTACCTACTCAATGGCTAAATGATGGTGACCGGGTCACACTCGGAGAAATCAACTTACAGGTATTTCACTGCCCCGGGCATACACCCGGCCATATTGTGTTTTATGAGAAAGATACGGAGACTCTCTTTGCAGGGGATGTTATTTTCAAGGGCTCTATTGGCAGGACTGACTTTCCGAAAGGAGATCATGCGACACTGATTCAAAGCATCAAGCAAAAACTTTTCACGCTAAATGACGATGTCGTTATTGTGCCAGGGCACGGACCTAATACCAGTATTGGGCAGGAAAAAGCCTCGAATCCTTTTTTGCGATAACTTTTTTACCAAAATAAGGATTGCGCTCAAATCTAGATTTGCTCTACGAATTACAACTTGCACCGCGCACGTACGGTCACTTGCAAGATCTAGCTTTAACTCAACTTTTCAAGCTTGTAATCCATGTTGAGCAAGGCGTTTTTCAAGGCCAACCTTGGCTCAGCGTTCACGTTTGCGTGTAAATCTCGTTTACTTCGATGGGATTTGAAAAACGCTGCAATATAATTATCGCAACCTGGATGTTTCATTCGGTATAAAACAGCAAACATATTGCTGATTCTTTTATTGGTAAAATACGCGCTCTGCTTGATGGTTGCTGGCTCGGTAGTATTAATAACCAGCACCCCATCTTTACTGAGATTACGATTTAACAGTGCCATCCACTTGGCATCCAGGTTTACCGCACGGTAGATTTCACCCTGTGCATGACCAAACATGTCATCAATAATCAAATCAAACGCAGGTCCTTGATAGTTTTTAATCCATTCAATGGCATCCGCGCAAACAAGTTCTGCATCTTGTGGGGTTATATTAAAGTATTTTTTGGCAACGGTGAGATGCAGCGGATTGATCTCTACACCAATAATGCACTCGGGATTGATATAACGTTTGAGTAATTTAATGACCGTGCCGCCGCCCACCCCCATGAGCAAGACGCGCTTAACACTGCCTCTAGGTTGGAATAGTACTGGCAACATGAGCAAGTCCCACACGCTATGACTTAATGCGTGGGATGGATTGTAATGACTGTGATAAACACCGTTGCTGTAGAGCCGCCGACTATTGCCGGCGGAACGCACTTCATAAACATCGCCTTTGACGACTTTGCGCCATAGGATTGCCATGCTAGATATTCAAGCTGAAACTCACTCCGCCGTTTTGCGACCCACCCTGAACAACCAGAGATAACCCACAATTCCGGCGACAATAGACGCCACCAATATACCAGTTTTAGCCATCAATATATTTTCTGGCTGGCCGGGGAACGCCAATTCAGCAATAAATATCGACATTGTAAAACCAATGCCGGCAAGCATAGCCGCCCCACCAATATGACTGAAAGTAATACCTTCTGGCAGTGCACTCCAACCCATTTTAACTGAAACCCAGGCAAACCCAGTAATGCCGGCAAACTTGCCTACACATAGACCGAAAATAATGCCTAAGGTCACTGGATGCGATAAACTTTCACCTACTTTAGCAAACTCAATCGGAATGCCTGCATTCGCCAGCGCAAAGACCGGAATGATTAAGAAGGCCACCCAAAAATGCATGCTGTGCTCCATTCGCTGCAAAGGAGTCTCAACCAAATGAACACCGTTTTCCAGGGTTTGTAATATCGAGCGCTGCTCATCATTGCGCATAATACTTTCGCCGGGCCGATGACTTTTATCAAACTTGTCCATCAAATTTCGAACCAGAACACTAAAACTTCCAGGCTCAAACTTAGGTCTGGCTGGAATGGTTAAAGCCAATAACACTCCGGCAAGGGTAGCGTGTATGCCCGACTTCAACATCGCCAGCCACAATAGTATGCCAATAATGAAGTAAGGTGCTGGATGGCGGATACCTGCTCGGTTAAATAAAACCAAAATTCCAAACATCAATGCTGCTATACCCAACGCATCAAGCGCTATATTATCAGTATAAAATACCGCAATAACTATCACCGCGCCTAAATCATCCACAATAGCCAGCGCTACAAGAAAGGTTAACAGTGCTTTAGGCACCCGATTACCGAGTAGAACCATAACACCAACAGCAAAGGCAATATCCGTTGCCATTGGTATACCCCAGCCAGAAATTGTGTCACTGCCATAATTGAGGGACGCATAAAAAATTGCAGGTATGACCATTCCTCCAATTGCCGCCATGATCGGCAAGCTTGCTTGCCGGATATCAGATAATTCGCCAACCAGAATTTCTCGTTTGATTTCCAAGCCTACCACGAGAAAAAACAACGCCATCAAACCATCGT
>CALZHW010000293.1 GCA_945787125.1 uncultured Ectothiorhodospiraceae bacterium | reverse complement strand
GAATTGCTTGCGCCGGAAGGTTACGCTAAAGCTAATCTTTCACTGGACCGTGCGATGACAGCCGCACGCGATAATGAAAGCGAGGTCGCTGATGCTGCAGCGATTGCAGGCCTGAAAACCGTTGACAAAATGAATCTCGACGCTAAAAAAAGTCGTGAAATATTGGCCGAAGTACTCTCAGCCCGCGACCGTGCCTATAAAGCTGGCGCTAATACCCAACAAGCCGAAAAAGTTACGGTATTAGATGAAGGCCTTAAAAGAACCAGCGCGTTAATCGAGAATGGCGATATTGAAGCGGCCAAGCAACGCCGCCCAAAATTAATGGCGGATTACTCACAACTCGAACTGGCTGCATTAAAACAAGGCACAGTTGACCAGGCTAAATCGGCGATTGCGAATGCCCAGAAACAAGATGCCGAAGACTATGCTCCAAAAACCCTGAAGCAGGCAGAAGATGAAATGGCACTGGCCACATCGGTCCTGGACGCCGACCGAACCCAGACCGAAAAAGCCAATGTGCATGCCAAAAACACGAAGTATCTAGCAGAGAAAAGTGCCTCGATTACTGAAACTATCAAGGATTTTGAACGTCGCGATTACACGAACGAGGATATTGTGCTCTGGCATCAGCAACAATTGAAATCAATTAATGAACCCTTAGGTGGTGAGCTTCCCTTCAATGAATCAAACGATGAGGTAATGCTCGGCTTAAAAAATTCGGTAAGTACCGTAGTGGCTGAGAGACAATTAGCACGTGATGAGCTACAAAAAGCTGAACGAGATGCGCAAAACCGACTCCTGAGCGCAAGCGAGACCAATACTGCGCTGGCGTCTGTCAGCGGACAGGAAATGGAAAAAATGCGTCTCCAGCATGAAGAAGAGTTAGCGCAACTGCGCATCAAGTATGAAAAACAATTAGCGATGAACAAAAGCGAACGTGCTGCCCTTGAAGAGAAAGAGCGTCAAGAGCATGCAAAATTTGCGACAGTTCAAGCTATGTTCGATGACAACGAAGCGAAAGTCTTTCAACAACGGAAAAATGTGTTGATATCCGCACAAGGCTTTAAGTTCCCACCTGGACAGAGTGAAATACAGACCAGCAACTTTCCACTGATGAATAAGATTGTACGTGCGATCAAGACTTTCCCAAACGCACGTATTGAAGTTAGGGGGCATACCGATTCAACCGGTAACGATACCAAGAACCAACAGTTATCAGAAGAACGTGCTGAAAAGGTTGCTAAATTTTTAGTGGAAGTCGGCGACATACCACCGGCTAACGTTAAGTCATCCGGCTTTGGAGAATCAAAACCTGTTGCATCGAATGAAACCCAAGATGGTCGTGCAGAAAATCGTCGGGTAGAGATTGCGATCATTAACGAATAACCAAGTTTGATTCTAAGATAATCTACACTCGATCTGACAGTTCACCTTTTTTAAGAGGTGGCTGTCAGGTCATTTTAATAGTGTGTGATTAACCATCTTCTGCTACTATAGTCACATTCAAATGCTTACCTGCGAAAGAAATTGCTTCAACCCTCATCTTTCCTTCTAGTACCACTCCTGACAAAATTACGAATCTCACGCATTGCGACAGATAAAATTGCTAGATCATAAACACCAGCAGATTTTATATTGCTGAGTAAACTTTGCCAATGATTAACCGTTACAGCGTTTTCCTCAAGCCAGAATGCCAGGCGTGCTTTTGTACTGGGAATTTTATCGGACTGCTGTAGCAGTCCGATAGTCAAGCCACGCAATTCTGCATACAAATCATAACGCAGAGCCATGCGAGCTTTGCGTTGCCAATAATTATCTCGCGGCAGTTCCTGAATTCGATCATGCAACCAAAAAAGGTCGAGGGTGAAGCCAAGTTTAAAATAAATATCGGCAACTTCATTAATATTCATATCCAGATCAAGCTGTATTTCTGCGAGGTCAAGCGCTGGATATACGGCATCGAGAATCGCTATCTGTTGCGCTAACTCAGCGGGTACTGCAGCATGAACATATTGTCGAACAGTTTTTTTGTAACTTGTGCGGGTGTCAGACTGCAACAACCGAGGTATACGCATAATCGTGGCAGTTACGTTGTCAGTGAATTGCGCTATAGTAGCTGCGATATCAATCGGTGATCGACGATTTCTCAAAAGCCATACGGTCGTCCTGTCCAATAAATGACGGATTTCAATCAACATTATATTTTGCGTCTGGGAAGGAATAATTTTATCTAAGCTTTCAATTGCATTCCACAATTCACGCGCACGAAATAATTCTCGGGCGGCTGTGAAGGCACAGGCAATATCTTTAGCATCATGACCTGTTTCATCTTTTATCCGTAAAACAAACGTGCTGCCCATACGATTTACTATACTGTTACAAATTTGGGTAGCAATAATTTCGCGCCGTAAAGGATGTGCCTGCATCTGCGCGGCAAAGCCATTATGCATGGCACTGGGGAAGTATTCGATAAGCTCAGAAGCCAGCGAGTTTTCTTCACTGATACTGGAGCTGGATAGATCTTCAAATAACTTTATTTTACTGTGAGACAATAGTACAGCAATTTCCGGCCGTGAAAGACCTTCCCCAAGCTTTTCACGCTCAGATAGAGCCTTATCATCCGGCAGGAATTCCAGCTTTCGTTTCAAACGCCCGTCGTGTTCCAGTTCTCGCATCAATTGAATGTGTTCGCTAGGCAGCAACTGCGACTGCATCGCCGCAATACTGAGTGCCTGGGTTTGCAGATAGTTATGATGCAATACCAGCGCAGCCACATCTTCGGTCATTGCGATGAGTAATTGATTACGCTGCTTCAATGTCAGGTCGCCAGCGTTGATCATCTGATTCAATAAAATCTTGATATTCACTTCGTGGTCAGAGCAATCAACGCCACCAGAGTTATCGATAAAGTCAGTGTTAATGAGACCGCCCTTACGCGCGAACTCAACCCGAGCCAACTGGGTAAAACCGAGGTTACCGCCTTCGCCTATCACCTTGCAGCGTAGCTCACTCGCATCCACCCGCAGGGCATCATTAATTCGATCACCCACATCGGCATGACTTTCCCGACCGGCCTTGGCGTAAGTTCCAATGCCGCCGTTCCACAACAGATCCACCGGTGCACGCAACAATGCCTGTATCAATTCGCTGGGCGTCAACACGTCAGTGTTAATACCCAACACCTGCCGTGCTTCCTGGCTTAAATGGATGGATTTAACTTTGCGCGAATACACCGC
>CALZHW010000292.1 GCA_945787125.1 uncultured Ectothiorhodospiraceae bacterium | reverse complement strand
ACGCGGCCAAGCCATAGGTGTTAACCATTCCCCCGGCACTCTTTAAACGTACAAAAATCTCATCAACCGGATTCGCAACCATCAGTATGGCGGTAATTTCTTCACGTAAATTGGCGACAGCCGATGCCTTGATATCGCCATCGAAATCAAGTACAAACATGCGTGAACGAGTATCATCGGTTTTGCCTTTTTCCTCAGCTTTCTTTTTAGCTTTATAGGCTTTCTCCAGTTTTTTAGTCTCGTGTTTTGACAGAATAATACTTTGCATATCCAGCCGGGTCGCATCGAGTTTATCATTTAATTTGTCGACTTCGATATGCCCCTTGGCGTGTTCTTTTCTGCGGGTAGCGGCAATAATAATACCGACAATTACAATCAAAACACCCAAAACGATGGTTAGTGTCTTCGCCAAAAACATCCCATATTCGAACAATAATTCCACAGATCACTCCTTTTTCACATTATTCCTGCCATTGAATCTACCCTCAGCAAAAAAAGCACTGAGCAATGAGATCTTCCTGGAAACTTTACCTCACGCTGTATAATAGCAGGATAAAGACATACTTTAGCTTAAAATCATCAATTGAATGCTGTTTGGCGCGCGTTACAACTCACAATCGGAGTTCAAACTATTCCCCGTAATCAGCGCTCGTAGTGGCAAGGCCTTATCGAGAGTGTTGGCAGCATGGATGCTGCCAACACGCCTACAAGGACGTATTCACAGCGTCTCTCGATAAGGTTTTGCCGCTCCGGGTGCTGGAAGGTGGCACTATGCAACTTTGAACTCCGATTATGAGTTACAAAAACTTTTGCCGCAAAAGCTTACCCGCATATGGCCCCCATTGGTAAAAGGCTAATCCCAACAATATCAGCATCGTGCCAGCCAAGGCGAATGGATCAATGGTCTCCTGATTAAACCACTTGCCGATGAACAATGCCGTAACAGGAGTAATTAACGTCAGCATGGCCATTGATGTAGCTTGCACATGACGCAAGGCATAATAAAATAATACCGCTCCCAGGATTGAGCCAGCCAGCGCTAAATAAACTATCGACAATCCCACATACTCGGGTATGTGTACAGGTAGCGGTTTACCGAAAAGCAAAAATGTCACACCAAACAAAAGCGCAGCAACACAGACACCACCGGTATTTACTGTAAACGGTGACAGGTGATTAATAACATGTTTCACCCAGACTGTGCCAAACGAGTGGGTTATCGTCGCAACTAATACCATACCAAGCCCAAAAGCGGCACTTTCACCGATGCTGAATGAATCATGAAAAATAAAACCCAGCCCGATGATACCGAGCAATACACCGAAGAGTCGCGCCCTAGTAAACACGTTTTCTTTTAGCAATAATGCCGCAAAAATTCCAGTGAAAATTGGCGTCAAACCAAACATAACAGAAATTAATCCCGATGGAATATATTGCGCACCCAAGTAAACAGAACCCAGTGCAACATACGCTGGCACGCCTACAGCCAAATACACATGCAGTGATTGTTTATCGTAAGGCAGGCGCCAGCGCATCACCATAAAGACTGAAATACAAATTGCCGCTGCGAGCGCAATTCTCGCGCTGATACCTAACAAAAAGCCCACCTCTTCGCCACTCCACTTAATGGCAAGCGGTGTGGTGGACCAAATGACGATAATGCCTAGATAGGCGAATGGCACTGACATGATCGCTCCTTTGTATAAGGCCATGTGCGTAAGGCCATAAAAAAAGGCCACGAATCTTTTGAATTCGTGGCCTTCGAAATTTGGTTTTTTAATAACTAACTAAGCAAATTTTCTCCGGCACACGAAATAACGCAGCACACGCCAAACTCGTGGCATGCGACTAATCGCTAAATGTGACTTAAAAGAAATTTGCATAAACATGGGAGTGAGTGTGTCAACAAATTGAGTTATCGTCAAGTCTCAATTTTACTGAATAGTGGTGCTCACCGATTAGAAAAGCGGCATCTTCCGCCTCCTACGGTGAAAGCTTGGCTCAAACCGCTTTATCAAGCAGTAAGCTGCGATTGAATTCAATCAGCTGCAGTAACAATTGACTGGCACTGTAAGTTGCTAACGGGCTAGCAATACTTAAACCTAGATTCCGCAGTTGAACGTTTACAGGTCAATGTAACATTGTGAATTTATTAAATATATCAACCGCACCGCAGTTCACCCTTTCGGTGAGTCACTGCAACCTGTATTGCACGCCTTTTTGCACTGCTTTACTATGTGAAATCTTTTCCAAAGGGAACAACCATTTGGGAAAAATTTCACTACGCAATTCAGCACAAAATGACGCACACTACAGGCTGCTCAACTGCGGATTCTAGGTTAAAACATAGGGGCAATACAGACCATTTACAGAGTCCACCCAATCTATTCGAGCATCCCCTACCTCCATTACAGAGTTGCTCGACGGTAGTTCGTCTTGAGTATCGAGCCGGAGTAAAACCACATTGATTTCAGGAAAGCTTTTCATTGCTTGATCCAGGTTAAGCAACGAGCCGTTGATCACAACTGTGTGGCCATTTTGCGCCCACTGCACGCCTTCGCCACAAACCCCATAGTGATAGCCAGCTTTTGCCCAGGTGAGACAATAAATGCCTATGGTGTCGCGCAGCTCAAAATCGCACTTGTCAATATACTGAATATTATCAACTTCTTGCAATTCAGGATTGGTCGTATACAAGCGCGGAATTTTCAGCGAACTATCATCTCGCGAAACCTGCCAAAGTTGATTAAAAAATTCATGTTTGAGATGCGCGGGCTTGCCAACAACGTAATAGATTTCACCGTTCATACTATTAGACCTTCCTGTCAGTTTTCGATGTGATAAGTATCGCCATCATTTGTGACAGTTTTCTAAAGCTGATATGAACGTTTTATGACAAGCGAAGTTTTTTAGTCATCTCAAGTGGAATAACATTGGACCTGATGATAAATCAAGCAAACCCCTGACGCGATAAGCTATCTTATAGGTTTAACTTGGGATTCATAATAAGACTGATGATGCACCTTCGAAATACATCTATAGAGAATCGGTACAAATGACTTAGGCGCGTGTATGAAATGGAATTTTGCTCGATTGTGACTATACTTAATTAAATATCGAGTAGGAGGACAGTATGCGACCGTCAGATCCTGTTTCTGTTAGTTGGAAACAAAATACATTAAACTGCTCTGGATTCATTACATTTATGAATGCCAATGAATTTGTTTACCAATTTGC
>CALZHW010000291.1 GCA_945787125.1 uncultured Ectothiorhodospiraceae bacterium | reverse complement strand
CGACTCGATCGTTGTTTATCAGTATGTCCATTTTAACCAAATTTGCTTCTTGAAAACGGGTGAAATGATAATCTAACGAGGCATAACCTCGACTCACTGATTTAAGTCGATCAAAAAAATCCAGCACCACTTCACTCATGGGCAGTTCATACGACATGGCAACCTGACTACCCAAGTATTGCAATTTTTTTTGTACACCCCGTTTTTCGATACATAAATTTATGACGTTGCCAACATATTCCTTGGGTAATAACATATTGGCGGTAATAATTGGCTCACGGGTTTCTTCAATTTTATTCGCTTCAGGAAGTTCTGACGGGTTATCAATATGGATAGTATCACCAGATTTTAATAAAATTTCATAGACAACGGTTGGTGCCGTGGTAATAAGCTCCAGGTTGTATTCACGCTCCAAGCGTTCCTGAATGATTTCCATGTGCAAGGTGCCCAGAAAACCACAGCGAAAGCCGAGCCCTAATGCCAATGATGTTTCTGGCTCATAAAATAAAGCAGCATCATTCAACCGTAGTTTAGCCAAGGCATCACGCAGATCTTCGTAGTCTTCACCACTAATGGGAAACAAACCTGCGTAAACCTGTGGCTGCACGGGTTTGAAACCGGGCAAGGCTTGCTCTGCGGGATTATCAGCATAGGTTAGTGTATCCCCTACGGGAGCGCCATCAACTTCTTTAATAGCCGCGATAACATATCCCACTTCGCCGGCCGATAGTTGCGTGGTATCACGTCGTTTGGGTGAGAATATGCCAACGTTATCCACTAGGTGAGTACGGCCTGTTGACATGATTTTAATTTTTTTCTTGGGGCGTAATGTGCCGTTTTTAATTCTAACCAATGACACAACGCCGAGGTAGTTATCAAACCAGGAGTCAATAATAAGTGCTTGCAAGGGGCCATCAGGGTCACCCTCCGGAGGCGGGATATTTTCAACCAATTGTTCCAGCAACTCATCGATGCCAACGCCTGTTTTCGCACTAATCGCGATAGCGTGACTTGCATCTATACCAATAATTTCCTCAATTTCATGTTTGACCCGATCTGGGTCAGCCGCCGGTAAATCAATTTTATTCAGTACCGGTAAAACTTCCAGGCCCTGCTCAATCGCGGTATAACAATTTGCGACACTTTGCGCCTCTACGCCTTGCGAAGCATCAACCACTAACAGTGCACCTTCGCAGGCCGCCAACGAACGGGATACTTCATAGGAAAAGTCAACGTGACCGGGAGTATCAATAAAATTGAGCAGGTAGTTAATACCCGCTTTGGATTTGTAGTTCAGGGTAACGCTTTGGGCTTTGATGGTAATGCCCCGTTCACGCTCAATATCCATCGAGTCCAGTACTTGCGAGTCCATCTCTCTGGAGGTTAAACCACCGCATATTTCAATCAAACGGTCAGACAGGGTCGACTTACCATGATCGATATGGGCAATGATGGAAAAATTACGAATCAGCTCTAATTTACTCACACAAACCTACTTATTTTGGATTAATTCAACACAATGGATTCACTTAATGCAACGTGAATTATAAGGGTTAATTCTTTCTGCCATATTCATCCTGGAAACGTACGATATCATCTTCACCCAAATAACTGCCTGACTGAACTTCAATAATTTCCAGTGGAATCGTACCCGGGTTTGCTAGTCGATGATTAACTCCTAGTGGTATATAAGTCGATTCATTTTCACTTAACAAAAACGTTTCTTCACCACGTGTCACTGATGCAGTGCCAGTGACCACGACCCAGTGTTCAGCCCGGTGGTGATGCATTTGCAATGATAACCTGGCACCAGGGTTAACAACGATGCGCTTCACCTGAAAACGTGCACCATTGTCGATGCTCTCATAAGTGCCCCAGGGTCTAGATACTTTGCGGTGCGTAACAATTTCTGTACGCGATGCAGCGGCCAAACGGTTTACAATTTTTTTAACAGATTGCGCTGAATTTTTATCCGCAACTAGCACCGCATCAGCCGTATCAATAACAATTAAATTATCAACACCGATGGTCGCGACCACTCTATTGCTTGAAAAAACCATTGAGTTACTGGTCTCTTCAACTAATACATCCCCACGAATAACATTGCCACTATCATCTTTATCAGTAATTTCCCAAAGACTGTCCCAAGAGCCGATGTCAGACCAACCGGCATCCAGCGAGGCGACAAAACCGTGAAATTCATTCGATTTCTTTAACTTTTCCATTACCGCATAGTCAATGGAATCACTCGGGCATAATGCAAACTGGTCTTGATTGACGCGGGTAAAATCCATATCAACCTGCTTGTCAGCATAAGCACCGCCCACACATTCGGCAATAGCCGGAATAAACTCTTCGCAGGCGGCTAACCAGGTTGAGGCAGAGAATAAAAACATGCCACTGTTCCAGAGATAGTGACCGCTGTCGACATACTGTTGCGCGGTGCTTAAGTCCGGTTTTTCAACAAAGTCTTCTAGCGAAAAAATTGAATCTGTAATATTTTTTCCGGTATTGATATAACCAAAACCAATTTCAGGGCGTGTGGGAACGACACCAAAAGTATACAGTTCCGACTCTTTAATGTTGTCGAGTGCGCTGACTACCTGATTGAGAAAAACATCTGCGTGTTGGATAACATGATCGGCTGGCATTACCAGCATAAAACCGTCTGGATCAATTTCTCGCACATAGTTAGCCGCCAAACATAAAGCGGGGGCGGTATTCTTTCCAACCGGCTCAAGCAAGATGGTTGCATCTTCAATGCCTAGATGACGAATCTGTTCAGCGATTAAAAACCGGTGAGATTCGTTGGTGACGATGACCGGTGGCATTAAGCGATACGAATCATGCGATACAGACTGGTTGAATACACGACTTAAAGTTGCTTGAAACAAACTGTTATCTTCAACCAATGACAATAACTGTTTGGGGTAATGCTCTCGCGACAGTGGCCACAAACGGGTCCCGGAACCCCCACATAAAACGACTGGATACAATGTTTTCATAAACTAGCCTGCATTTGTTGAATTTGAACTATTTGAATCTTCAGTGTTTGCTAATTCTTTTTGCTTTTTGATAAAAGCTACAAAAAAAGCAAGAAACACCCCTAACATAAACCCGACCATCGTACCCAGCACAGCCATTAGCCTTTTCTTGGGTTTAATCGGTTTCTCAGTAACCACCGCTGGATCAATCACCTTGAAAACAAATTCATCACGCACATTAGCCAACATAATATTTTTTGTTTGTGCTTCTACCAAGCGAAATATAGCTTGCCGCATTTCAACTACACTGGTTTCCATTAACTGATTTTTCAAATATTCAATGCTCTTTTTTGCTTCGCCTA
>CALZHW010000290.1 GCA_945787125.1 uncultured Ectothiorhodospiraceae bacterium | reverse complement strand
CAATAACTATAGACATCGCCAATGAAAAATTTTACCAAACTCAATTTAGCGGGGTTTCGTTTCCGCACCGAGTTCTGTCGCGAGAGGCGGCTAAAAAACAGATTTCTGGTTACGCTAAAGTGCTTTATGATGCGATGGAATATCTGGTTGTATCTGCGCAGAGCGATTCAGAACACTTAATAGAGATATTAAATGTTAGTAACGCCAAGGAGGTGATCAACAATATTTGGAAGATCCAAGAGCAAATCAAAGAATGCCTTACAAACAAAAATGATCTACGAAGCTACAAACCCAACGATAAACTGGTTCTCGACGATTTGAGAGAAAAGGTATTCCTATATCCTTTTGGCTGTCTTAGCAGTGACAACAAGATAGAATCGAAATCCAAAGCAGAGCACACTCCAGAAGTAGCAGATGTTCCAGCTTAGTACTTTGTCATGAGATAGATCTTGTTAAATATTGACTCCAGGACTACAAACCACTCAGTTGAGTGACGTGGTTCTCTTTGTTGATTCAGAATGTTATGTTTATGTTCGTTGTAAAAGTCGGATTAATCAAGCCTCTTAATATTTTATTTATCGGAGCAGCTGCGATTTCAAATTTGACTATCATAGCTCTACTGAATGACCAAGCAATCAAAGGTACACACGAAAGTGATTGAAATAAATTTTGGATTAATGATTAAAGGAAGGAATTACAAACTCGCTAAAATATATCATCATGATTCAACAGAAACCCGCGCTTACAAATCTAATACACAGATATATTGATCAAGTTTATTCCACTCATGTTCTAGGGAGGATGGCCAATGTCAGAAAACAGTAGAAACACTTTTTCGAGGGATAAAATTGCGAAATACACATTACTTGGAGGTGTAAGTGCAATAGTTATTTTAGCTATAACAGCCATAATTCAAAGCGATGATAAGAATACTTCAGTTAATATTCTTAATATGGCTTTTCCAGTAATTGCGTCGTGGGTAGGTACCGTATTGGCATTTTATTTCGGCAAGGTAAATTTCGAATCAGCTAATAAGCAAGTCAAAGATATATTAGACAGGTTGAGCCCAGAGGAGCGAAGTAATTCTGCTATCACCAGTATAATGCGGCCTATACAAGATCTACATTACTTTCATCTCGATAAGCCTGAAAAAGATGTTCCAGTAATAGATATTAAGAAATTATTTCAAGGTATTGTTAGTAGGATGCCGGTTCTGGATGCTGAGTTTGCTCCAAAATATATGATCCACGAATCAAGTGTTGATAAATACCTTTTGGAAAACAAAAAATCCGATGCTAATAGCCTGGCTGAGTTTATAAAAATATATCAGGGAAAAGGTATAGAATTTGGTGTTAATAAAGGTTTTGCTTTAGTTGCAAAAGATCAGACAATTAAAGCTGCCAAGTCAAAAATGAAACATATAAAAAGCTGCCAGGATATCTTTATTACGGAGACAGGTAGCCCAAATGAGCCGTTAATCGGATGGGTTTCTAATACACGATTAGCAAAGTATATAAATTCCTGATGGATACTCACACTTAACAGGAAAACCACAACAAGGGTATTCTAAGGCCATATTTTATGACTAACCTGAACACTCATCACTCAGAAATACCTAATACATGTACTGGAAAAATCAATGTCTTGTGAAGCAGTGCTTCTAAGCGACATATATGTAAGTGTATGCGATTGAATGATGTTGCAGTTTCAGTAATGTGAAAAGGGTCAGGCCTGCTTAGTTGTATACTTGTGCTTTAATGACTATACTTCACGCATGGCACGTAAACAACGAATTCGTATCCCTGGCGGTCTTTACCATGTCATGCTGAGAGGCAATGGTGGCGACAATATTTTCTTCGATGATGAAGATAGACTTCATTTCTATCTATTATTGCAGGAGGGAGTCGCTCGCTTTGGCCATCGTATTCATGGTTTTTGCTTGATGAACAACCATGTTCATTTAGCGATTCAGGTTGCGGATGAATCTTTGTCCAAAATTATGCAAAATATTTCCTTTCGATATGCCCGCTGGATAAATAAAAAACAACAACGGGTTGGTCATTTGTTTCAAGGGCGATATGCGCAATTTGTAGACGATGGCATAAAAGAAGGTCATCGCGAAGAATTTCATAAGGGCATTAGTGATAGTCGTGTGCTGGGGGATGATTTATTTATTGAGCAAGTGATAGCCAAAAAGAAAGCTAAATCTAAACTTGAAATGACATTGCCTGAACTATCAAAGCACTTTTGTTTGTTAAATCATTTAGATGAAAAAGAGTTACTTGGTCCATCACGATTGAGACGAATGACAGCGTTGCGTTCAATATTTGCCTGGATGGCGAATAGTTTGGAGATTGCGACATTAGAAGAGCTAGCTATTTTTTTAAATCGAGATTCAGCAACGTTAAGCCGTGTTGTTAACCGAATGAAAGAGCGGAGAAGAACTAATGAGAAGGAAAAGCTCGGCTGGATAAATTAAAGAGTGCAGTAGCGCTGGCCTGACCCATGACTCCTGTCAAATGCAGTGATGACAGATGGTGCATTGCTAAGGTCTATTCTCTTGATTTACTATGCGACTCTACGAGCAATTATTCGATTTAATTGAGAAAGCTTATCAACGAGTTCAATTGCTAAGTCGAGGCTATTTGGTTTTTTCTCTCTAGCGCTATTTTCTGTCATATTAGCTAGCTCGAACACAGGCAAAGCCATTATGTTACCGCTGGAGCCTTTTACACTATGGGCTAAAAGTGTGAGGCTCTCCATGTCGTTTTGTTCGATTGCAGCATGTAACTTGGGTTGTATTTCTTTATAGTTTTTATGGATTCTAGTAAGAATCTTCCGGATAAAATCTTCTTTACCGGGGAAGTGATCATCGAGCGCAGAAAAATTGATAAGGTTTTGTGTTGATGCCACCGGAAGGGTAGCAAGAGAACTAATTGTTTCCTGCTTAATAGGATTGCTATTTACATTTTGTAATTCCATCTTCGGGCCTAGTACTTTTTTGGAAAATGATGAACTGTGATAAGATTTATCAAAATTCAGCAAAATCTGTACCGTTAAGAAGAAGTATTGCTACTATTAGCAAAGCTATAGTGCAAGGCAATTGAAGCGGTCTGATAATTGGGATTTTGTGGCCACGATTTGAATAATGCCGCTGGTTCCCCGTATGAAACTTACTCTCAATGACTTCTCTTATATCTCTTTTTCAAGCTGAACTCATAAGCGTAAGGCTTTACCTTCTCCTTGTACCAGGAAAAGCACTCGGCTTCTTGCTATTTTTTCAATGACTCTAAGTAAAAAATCATTCAGCTCGGTTCCAGAAGCATAGCCGTCTGCGCTACAGCGTT
>CALZHW010000289.1 GCA_945787125.1 uncultured Ectothiorhodospiraceae bacterium | reverse complement strand
GTGTTAGCCGCCGCCAATCGCACGGACAATTTCAATCTTGTCGCCTTCACTGAATTCAAAGGTGGGGTATTGGCTGCGGGGTATTATTTCTAGATTAACTTCCATGGCGATTTTGTCATTCTGCATCTGCAGTAAATTAACAAGATCCGCAGGGGTGTATTTGCTCGCCACTTCAAGGGCGTCGCCATTAACAATAATATTCATCAAACTGATTAACCGATTACGCCTGTTTGAAACAAAAACAAACCAAGGCTGACGAGTCCGGAAACGATCATTATGCTTAATATAATAAGCGCCATTGCTGCTTTCATGGGTTTACCCTAATTCTGTCTGGAGCCATATTATAGCCAAAATTACGCGCGTATGGTTAAAGAAAGTAGGGTGGTTTTTTAAAGTCGTGGCAATTTCTTGGCGATTTTCTCAATATGGATGAATAGGAGCGCCAAATCTGGTGAATAGTTATTCAGTGGCTTGGCTGCTCAGGGGCTCCCTTGTGTTGGAGAGTCTTCTCAACGAATTGAATCGCTCCGTCACACTCAGGGCAATAAGTCCATTTAGGGAGTGTGTCGGTATTTTCCATTGGCACAGTGATTGGGCCATTGTGCCGAGGGCATGTGCCTTCCACTTTTTCTTTAGAATCTTGTTGTCTGAAGCGTGAAAATGCCACGATGGGCCCTGCAATAAAAAACGCCGGGACAAGTACAAAATGAGCAATAGGAATGAATACCGTCACCGCCGCGATGACCCAGCAAACGACTAAAGCGGTTATTGCGCGTGTTGTTCTATCGGCCGGGTTATAGGCGGTGAAATACAGCGTACCGTCTGCGGTATTATTATTGTCATCCTGGATTTCAATGACTAATTCTTGTTTTGCCGCCATAATAGCCTCTTTTTTGTTACACTTCAGGTATTTAGGCAAGCGTAGCAGGATAATGCTCGGGGTTCAACGGTGACGGAAATTGCACGGCGGTTATTACCATGGTTTGACCAATATGGGCGCAAGTCTTTACCATGGCAACAGGAAAAAACACCTTATAAAGTGTGGATCTCAGAAATAATGTTGCAGCAAACCCAAGTGGCAACAGTGATTCCTTATTTTCAGCGGTTTATGCAGTCTTTTCCTGATGTTGAACAGTTGGCGCAAGCGCACGAGGATGAGGTGCTTGGCCATTGGTCGGGTTTGGGTTATTACGCCCGCGCAAGAAATTTGCACAAGTGTGCAAAAATTATCGACACTCAATATCAAGGTCGATTTCCAGTAATCATTGATGAAGTGATGGATCTGCCAGGTATCGGCCGATCAACTGCCGGTGCGATTTTATCGCTTGCCCTAAATCAGGTGCAGCCGATACTTGATGGTAATGTTAAGCGTGTGTTGAGTCGCGTGTATTGTGTTGAAGGCTGGGCAGGGCAAACGGCTGTCAGTCAAAAATTATGGGCATTGGCGGAAGAAAATACCCCGGATGAGACCGTGGCAAATTATAACCAGGCGATGATGGACTTGGGCGCAACACTTTGCATTCGCGGTAAAAAAGTACAGTGTGAGTTATGTCCTTTACAGGATATTTGTCAGGCTCGTCACGCTGGGCTGGTGAATAAATTCCCAATGAGCAAGCCGCGAAAGACATTGCCGGTAAAATCGGCGGTCATGTTATTGGGTCGCAATCAACAGCAAGAGCTATTGATCCAAAAGCGACCGCCATCGGGCATCTGGGGAAGTTTATGGTCATTACCAGAGTTTGAGTCGATGGAAGACTTAGAGCATTGGCTGAATAATCATTGCGCATATCATGAGCAGTCTCTGCAGTCGTGGTCAGTTATGCGCCACACATTTAGTCATTATCATTTAGATATTCAACCGGTATTGGTTGAGATTAACGCTCCAATGAACATTGTGATGGAAGATCAGTCCTCAGTCTGGTATAAACTGGGCGCAGAAAATGGGCTAGGATTTCCCGCTCCCATCAAAAAATTAATTGAAATATTAGCGCAAATTTAGGAGTTTTTTATGAGTCGCATGGTGAACTGTATCAAGCTAGGCAAAGAAGCAGAAGGTTTAGATCGCCCTACATACCCCGGTGACCTGGGTAAGCGTATATTTGAAAGTGTTTCTAAGGAAGCCTGGCAGATGTGGGTTAAGCAACAAACAATGCTATTAAACGAATTCCGTTTAAGCCCGATTGACCCGAAAGCCAGGAAGTTTCTCGAAACGGAAATGGAAAAATTCTTCTTTAGCGAAGAAGAGTGGAAAATGCCCGGTGGCTACACGCCACAATAACAAGCGAATGCAAGTTGTGATTTTTACTTGACTATTGCCGTCACAACCGCTTTAATACGCGTCTTTCGCGCTGACCGGATTCTTAATCAGCGCAAAAACCTCGCAATGCCCAGGTAGCTCAGTCGGTAGAGCAGGGGACTGAAAATCCCCGTGTCGGTGGTTCGATTCCGCCCCTGGGCACCATTATTTAAAAAAACTCTCGCCCTGATTTTCTGAATTATCTTAATGCTGCCAGTGAATAAAGCAATTCGTCAGCATTAATGTAATCAAATAAACTAACGCATGCGAGACGCTTTTTTCAATAACAAATCCGCGATTTGCTGTTTTTCCATAGGTTATATTTACAATCCGTTTCATGAGCAAAAACAAGAATTGAAGTGACGTAATGTTCTGCTTATTCTTTGATCGCTTGGCTCATCTGTGCCGCACTAAAACAATTCCCCAACTTTATCTGACTGTTATCTCCATAAAACAACAATTTCTTGCAAGCATAGAATAAATAAGACGGTATTTTTATTATTAAGAAAGTGGGCAATTGTTTTAAAGTCGTGCAAAATGTGCTCATGTGGACTCTGCGTCATTTTGCGGGCTACGATATCTGGTGCCCAGCGTAGAAACAGATGAAGAAATTTTTCTTAAAACTATCATTCCAAGTCGAAAAGCAACGAAACAATATCCAGGTGAATCCAATGGCTAGATTAGATGCTGAAGAGAAAGAAATTCTAGAGGCCTTTGAAAGTGGTGAACTAAAACGGTCACGGAACGCTAAAAAGGAAATTGAGCAGCATAAGGCAATTGCTGAGGCAACTTTCAAAAAGGACGCCCGTATTAATATCCGTCTTTCTTCTAAAGACCTTCGCGCTTTACAGGTACTAGCATTAAAAGAAGGCCTGCCGTACCAAACTTTGGTTTCTAGTGTTCTACATAAATATGTGGCCGGGCAGTTGATAGATAAGGCAGCTAACAAGGGTCAGAACTCCAAATCTCTTCCAAAAATAATCTCCCCCATAAACCCTAACTGATTGAAAAAAATCGCATTTGCGCTATAGTGCTAACTCCATGCAAAATCTTAATTTTTGGTCGACGTT
>CALZHW010000288.1 GCA_945787125.1 uncultured Ectothiorhodospiraceae bacterium | reverse complement strand
TATCGGATTGCCGTCAGCGAAAAAGTGAAAGCCGGTTTTGGCCCAGGTATTGGTTATGTGCGATCAGAAATCGCAGATAAAACGACGAATATGCTTGCCGGTCAACTTGGTGCCAGTTTGCATTATAATTACGAGAAATATTTTGTTGGTGGAGAAGCTCGTTATCAATTTACTCAAGGAAGTGATGTAGGCGCTGGAAATAACGGCGCAGAAAACTGGCGCGCTTTATTAAAAGTTGGTTATAACTTTTATTAGGGTTTGCCCGAGATTCAGAACAGCTGTAAGGGAAACCGGTTCATGCAACTTTATCGATCGCTTGGAACTAAGCCGTAGCTATTGATAGATAAAGCCGTGCAAAATGGATTTTCCGTACATAGACAATTTTATATACTCACAATCGGAGTTCAAACTATTTCCCGTAATCAGTACTCGTAGTGGCAAGGCCTCATCGAGAGTGTTGGCAGCAGGGATGGATGCTGCCTCAAGCCTATAGGGATGTATTCACGGCGTCTCATGATAAGGCCTTGCCGCTACGGGTGCTGGAAGGTAACATTTTTGCAACGTTGAACTCCGAAACTTGAGCTATATAGACAAACGGTTTTGTTATAACCTACCAAAGTAAAATAACGTAACACAGAGAAAGAACGGCCTAATTATTGCCTTCCAATAATCTAACCGCCGCAGGGCAATACAATAGCTATCTTTATCTTTAAAAACTATATTTTGAATATATTTTACTATAGGTATTAAATCAGTGCGCAGCGAAAATCGCTTACGAAAACTGCAACTAACCACTTCTTCCTCTTCACTAAATTTCGAAGAAAAAATTAAGGCTTTACTGCAACTGGGCCTTGATTCCTTTAACCTTGATATCGCCATACTGTCACACATAGTAGAAAACAAATACACAATCATTAATGCTGTGACACCAGACAATAGCTTAACAAAAGGCACCCAATTTGATCTGGGGGACACGTATTGTCGTTACACTTTACTTAACGGCAAAGCGACATCAGTCCATCACGCCTCCGCATCCGAATGGAAACAACATCCGTGTTTTGAGAAATCTCAACTTGAAGCCTATATGGGCTGCGCTGTTTATGTGCAAGGCAAGATCTATGGCACCCTCAACTTTTCCAGCCTAAAGCCAGCACCTGCGCATTATGATGATAATGACATGGAGTTCTTGCAATTAATGGCTCAATGGATAGGCCTGGAGTTAGAACGTCAGAGATCAGAAGAAAATCTGAAGAAAAAAAATAGACTGCTCGCAGCAATCAGCCGCACAAATGAACACTTCATTGCCAATATGAACCCACAGCAACTGTTTGAAAAAGTATTAAACGATGTTTTAACATTATCTGACAGTGAATATGGTTTCATCGGTGAGGTTCTACACTCCAGCAAAAACCAACCCTATTTAAAAACCCATGCAATAACAAATATTGCCTGGAATGAAACGACAAGAAAACTGTATGAAGAAAATGCTAAGGATGGCTTCGAATTTCACAATCTAGACACTTTATTCGGCGAAGTACTACGCACAGAAAAAGTCGTCATATCTAACGATCCACAAAATGATAGCAGAAGTGGCGGACTACCCGCTGGCCACCCGAATATGAATGCATTCATGGGCATCCCGATATTCTTGGCAGGAAAATTTGTTGCCATGGCGGGCCTTGCAAATAGAAAAGATGGATACGACCTCGAAATACTGGATTTTCTAAGCCCATTATTAAGCACTTGTGGCAACCTCATTAATGCTTATCGCGTCAATCAAAAACGTAAAGAAACTGAGCTTGCATTGCAAATAAGTGAAGAACGCTGTAAATCAGTTTTTCAATGCGCCCCATTCGGTGTCGCACTTATTGATCTCAATCAGCATTGTCAGTTAAGTAATGATGCCTTACAGAAAATGCTAGGGCACACACAGGAAGAACTCAGTGGTCGATCATTCAATGACTTTTTCCATCCTGATGATCGCAGCTCAGATTCAATCCCTATAAAAGATTTAACAACAGGTAAAATAAATAGCTACACAAGTGAACAACATTATAAAACTAAAAATGGTCAAACATTGTGGGCGAGTTTGACTCTATCATTAGTGCAAGGGCCTAATGAAGAACCGCATCGTATCATCGCGATGTTTGAGGATATCACTCAACGAAAAACAGTGGAAAATGAATTACAACAATTCAAAACCACATTGGACCAAACTCTGGACTGTGTATTTATGTTTAACCCGGAGTCACTGCAGTTTTTGTATGTCAATCAAGGCGCAATGGATCAAGTGGGTTACAGTCTTGATGAATTGCTAACGAAAAGCCCCTTAGATATAAAACCCAATATAGATCTAAAAGAATTTAAGCAACTTATCGATCCTCTCATCCAGAAAAAACAAAGTTCCTTGACGTTTGAAACTGTGCACCAACACAAAAACAGCACACAAATTCCTGTTGAAATATTCCTCCAATATATTGCACCCCAAGGTGAAGAACCTCGATTTGTTGCCATTGTACGAGATATCAGCGAACGTAAAAAAATTGATAAAATGAAAAATGAATTTATTTCCAATGTGAGCCATGAGTTACGCACCCCATTAACCTCCATCAGCGGATCACTTGGACTAATAAATAGTGGAAATTTAGGTGAGTTACCGAAAAAAATTCAGTCGCTAGCAACTATTGCTCATCGCAATGCTAATCGCCTGATCACATTAATCAACGACATACTGGATATGGATAAAATCACTTCTGGAGAAGTGCAACTTCACCCTGAAAAACTTTCCCTACCAACTCTGATAAAACAATCCATAGAAAACAATACCAGCTTCGCCGATCAATATTCCGTAAGCATTCGAACGAAAGAGCCTATTGCAGAGGTAATAATAGATGTAGACCCCAATCGTTTTGCGCAAATCATGTCAAATCTCATCTCTAATGCCGCTAAATTTTCCGCACCAAATGATTACATCGAGATCAGTTCGTCACTGCATGATACAAAAGTTAAAATTTCAGTTCTTGATAGCGGGCCAGGTATACCAGAAGATTTTCAACCCGTGATTTTCAATAAATTCACTCAGGCAGACTCTTCTAACAGTAAGAAAAAAGGCGGAACAGGCCTTGGTTTAAGTATTACCAAGGCATTATTGACAAAGATGCATGGCGAAATATCCTTTACGAGTGAACCGGGAAAAGGCTCGATATTCTCCTTTACGTTACCGATTACAGTCCAATAAATTCGCCATTCAAATAATTTAAAACTCCTACATTCATATAACCTGCATTCAAGTCATAAGTGCAAAACCTTTTGGTTACTGAAATTGATCATACGAAGGCTTGGCAGCAGCATCCATGCTACCAACACTCTCCTAATGACACGATACGGTCGCATATACAA
>CALZHW010000287.1 GCA_945787125.1 uncultured Ectothiorhodospiraceae bacterium | reverse complement strand
GTTTGATTGCCGAGCACTTCGACTGGGTTCACAGCATCGATCGCAGAAAAATAGCGCAACGCTTGAATGACCAGCGACCGGCGGATATGCAACCCATCAATGTATTGCTGCAAGTAAATATCAGTAATGAGTTAAGCAAATCCGGCAGTGACATTTCCGAGATAAAAAATCTGTTAGAATCAATCATGAAATTACCTCGATTATCATTGCGAGGTTTGATGGCTATACCCGTAAAAACAACAGATTATGCCGAACAACGTCAGGCATTTCGTTGTCTGGCGGAATTAAAAACTGAGCTAAATGAAACTTTCGGTCTATCTATGGACTGTTTGTCGATGGGTATGTCGAACGATATGGAAGCCGCGATAGCTGAGGGGGCGACACATGTTCGAGTGGGAACCGGAATTTTTGGTGCGCGGGATAATAAATGAAGAAAGATAAAAAGAGGATAGAACGATGAAGAATGAAACAATTACATTCATCGGCGCTGGTAATATGACCGCGGCGCTTATTGGTGGGATGCTGGCTGAAGGCCTGTCAGCCAAGCAAATTTGGGCAACTGATATCGATCAAAATAAACTCGATGCATTGGCCGCACACAGTGGTATCAACGTCACCACGGAGAGTGACAAAGCCATCGCCGTGGCCGAAGTCGTTGTGCTTTCGGTCAAACCGCAAGTGATGCAAAGCGTGTGTGAAACCATTGCTGATGCAGTTAAGGTTAAAAGCCCTCTCATGGTATCCATCGCTGCAGGGATTCAAACAACGACGCTCAATCAGTGGTTGGGCGCCAGTCTGCCCATTATAAGAGCAATGCCAAATACCCCGGCGTTAATCCGCGCCGGTGCGACAGGGTTGTATGCCAATGCATTTGTCACAGAGCATCACAAAGGTCTGGCGGAAAATATTTTGCGAGCGGTTGGAATCGTGCTGTGGTTACAAGAAGAAAAGCAGATGGATTATGTTACGGCGCTATCCGGCAGTGGCCCGGCATATTTTTTTCGTATCATGGAAGCCATGGAACAAGCGGGGGAGTCTTTGGGTTTGTCACATGAAGTAGCGCGTTTATTAACGCTGCAAACCGCCCTCGGTGCAGCCAAGTTAGCCATGGAAAGTAGCAATGACCTTAAAACGTTGAGAGAAAAAGTAACTTCTCCCGGTGGCACCACCGAGCAAGGGTTGCAACAGATGGATGAGCACGACATTGACGAGTTATTTAAAGCAACCCTTGAAGCAGCAAACAAGCGTTCGCAAGAGCTCGCAAAACAATTTGGAGAATCATAATGGGTTATGCTTCGAATGCAGGAACTTTTTTAGTAGAAACACTGGGCGGTATTGTCTTGCTGGTATTTATGTTGCGTTTGTTAATGCAATTAGTCCGTGCAGATTTTCACAACCCGGTATCGCAATTCGTCGTTAAAGTAACAAACCCGGTGCTTATTCCACTGCGTCGATATGTGCCTGGTATTGCCGGGATCGATATGTCCTCCGTGTTGGTCTTGTTCGTGGTGCAATATGCCTTGTTATTTTTCATTCTAATGTTAGGCGGCGCAAGCTTTTTTCCTGTGGGAATGCTGGTGATAACATTCGCTAAACTCATTGGGCTGGTCATTACCATTTTTACTTTTTCAATATTAATTCAAGTGATACTTAGCTGGGTCAACCCCAGCAGTTATAATCCTGCTACCACCTTATTATATTCGCTTAATGAACCAATACTCAGCCGAGCGAGAAGCATAATACCCGCTTTTCAAGGTTTTGACTTGTCGCCGATTGTCGCGATGATCGGTTTGCAGTTGTTGAAAATGCTGTTAGTGGCGCCTATTAACGATTTCGGTTTTAGCCTGCAGTAACACGTTTTTATTAGCTCGGATGGCAGTGATAAAATGACGCAAAAAATAGTCGTCACGGCGAAAAATCTGCAAAAAAACTTTGGTGATAAACACGTAGTGCGTGGCTTGAATTTCACCGTCAAAGCGGGCCAGTGTTTCGGGTTTTTAGGGCCGAATGGTGCAGGCAAAACCACCATCTTACGCATGCTGGCAGGGGTCTCGCCGATGAGTGGCGGCGAGTTAAGCGTCTTTGATTACCAGATGCCCGCAGAAGGTCGCCAGGCGCGTCAGCGCTTAGGCATTGTACCGCAAATGGATAATCTTGACCCAGACTTTACTGTTAGGCAAAACCTGAGCATGTATGGTTTATATTTTGGCGTGCAGCGCTCGGTGTTAGAGCCGCGTATCGATGAGTTATTAGCCTACATGCAACTGACTGATCGCGCCAACGATAAACCGGATGATTTATCCGGTGGCATGAAACGTCGTTTGACCATCGCTCGTGCGCTGGTCAATGATCCTGATCTCATCATTCTCGACGAACCTACTACTGGGCTTGACCCGCAAGTTCGACATCTTATCTGGGGGCGATTACGTGAATTACTGCACGCCGGAAAAACCCTGCTACTCACGACGCATTATATGGAAGAAGCCGAGCGCTTGTGCGACGAACTACTGATTATCGATAACGGTAAAATCCTGGATCAGGGCAGCCCGGTGGATATCATTAACAGAAATGTTGAGCGCGAAGTCGTCGAAGTGCGCGGTGATCTTGTTCGGGCTAAGACCTCTCTGGCGGCAGAACAAAATATCTATACCGAGCAACATGGCGACACGCTGTTTTGTTACGCGAATCACGTCGACGAGCTATTTGTAAAATTGTCTGGCGATAAGACGTTGAACGTCGTAAAGCGTCACTGTAATCTTGAAGATGTTTTTTTACGCCTTACCGGCAGAGACTTGAGAGAATAATGTCTCAATATTACCGAATCCCTCGTTTTGGTTATTATGCCTTGATAGTCTGGTATCGCAACTTCAAGGTTTGGCAAAAGCTTATTGGCCCCGCCCTGGTTTTGCATTTTGGCGAACCATTAATCTACTTATTCGGTTTAGGTTTTGGAATAGGGGCGTTAGTGGGTGATGTCGATTCCATGCCCTATTTAACCTTTCTCGCCTCAGGTTTAGTGGCATCATCTGCCATGATGACGGCCAGCCTGGAAGGTACTTACTCCGTCTTTACGCGCATGGTGCCGCAGCACACGTATTCCGCATTACTCGCCACGCCCATTGAAATTGATGATATTATGGCGGGAGAATTGCTCTGGTGCGCGACCAAATCGTTATTGAGTGGTATCGCAATAATCATTGTCGCGGCATTATTAGGTGCGGTTGAAAGCTGGACAGCGTTATTGGCGATCCCCGTTATTTTTCTGAGTGCCTTGTGTTTTACCGGCCCAGCCATCGTCATTGCGAGTCTTTCGCCCAATTATGACTTCTTCAATTATTACTTTACCCTGGCTGTCGCCCCGATGTTTGTTTTATGCGGTGTGTTTTATCCGGTTTCCAGTCTGCCCGAGATAATGCAAACGG
>CALZHW010000286.1 GCA_945787125.1 uncultured Ectothiorhodospiraceae bacterium | reverse complement strand
GTAAATTCTTGCTGAATATCTCGTTGGTCTGTCTCAGCGCCTTTGCATCTAATGCAACAGCCGCACTTTTTTATACCCCGAAAATATACGGTAATATTGGCTTCCATTTTACAGGTACCCGTGCGGGAGGTGGGTCAGAAAGTAATGCTGCATACACTACGATTTCCGCCAATGCGAATTCATTTTTATGGCGGCCCTGGTTTGCTACCTACGATTTAGGCGCAACTGCGAGTAAGTTAAAGAGTTACTCGGGGGCTAGCAGTAATTCGGTCAATTTGCTGTACACTCACTTAAACTTTTCCTTACTACCCAAGAGTCGTTTTCCTTTCCGTCTGAGTGCCAGCTACGGTAACGATGTGGACAGCTGGGGAGTCAAGTCATTTAATTGGCTGGACGTTGGCGATAAACAATCGCTTTACTTCAATGCACGACAAAGTTATATCACGCGCAAAGGTGATCGATTTGATGCCTGGTACACGCAGCGAGCACGTAATTATTTTGACGCAGAGCTGGATGATAAAACGGTTGGGGCTAAAATAAAAACTCGGGGCAAGCATCAAAACACCTATGCCAATGCAAGTTATCAAAAGCGGCAGAATTCATTAACTTCGTTAGAAACAAGCAATGTTATCGGCTCGGTTACGCACAATTACTTCCCATCCAGCGAATATTATGTAAAGACGATAGTTAGCACAACTCACTATGAAGACAACTCGTTTGTTGATAATACTAGTTTATTTGATGACAGAGCTACAGATAGAAATCAGTTGAGCAGCTTTATGTATTGGCGGCCGGAATATCGCCCCTACACGGCGACGGCCGGTCTGCGTCTATATCGACGGGGTACGAGTGCAGTGGACTTTGCAGATTCCAATCAATTAGGATTGGATGCTAATGTTGCCGGCAACTACACAATTAACCGTCGATTGCGCGCAACATTTGCTGCGAGTGCCGCCGTTTTATTCACTAAAGTGAGTGACGAAGACAGAACCGACTCGGAAAATCTTAGCACTAGCTTGTTGCTAAATTACCGATCAGATCGAAAGATAGTGAAAGAATTTATTTATTACTGGTATGCCAGTGGTGGAGTAGGTGGCTTGGTCAATGCACAGTTTGATGAAACTGATTTCTCGCAAACGTTGAATATTGGCGCGGGTCATAGAGCGCACCGTGTTTGGGTAACGGGCAACCGTTCCAGCTTGCGTTTAAATTTGAATCAATCTGCGCGTGAATTTCTGCGCTATGATCCCCTCGATACAGGTTTAAATGTCTCGCATTCAGTGACAGTAACCTGGAATAATGATTTACGTAAAGGCCGTTTCTATTCTCAGCTTTCGATGTTAGACTCGCATATCATTGATGATGTGAATAGTAATTCGCAAATAGTTAATTTTCAATTTTCTCGAGTTGTACCCGTGACCCGGCTCAGTCAATGGGGAGCACATATTTCAGTACAAGCATCTCGCAATCATGCAGAGAATGATGTTAGTGAGGGTTTCTTAAATGAATTTATGTCCACCGGATCTGGTCGTTTGGACTACCAACATGCGCGTTTGTTTGGTATATATAAACTAAAATTCCGAGCCAAGCTTGATGTGGCAACCACTGGCATACTGGATAGTGAGGATCGCAGGCAAGCAGACGCGGAATTACGTTTAGGGTACAATATTGGGAAATTGAGCACTGCACTCATCGGGCGAGGTGTTATCAACAACACTGACCTTTCGATGGGTGTCATTGTAATGCAACTTAATAGAAGCTTCTAAACTATAAAAAAGCACAGAAGTAAAAAGTTTTTTTTGGATTAGGTTTAAATTGGTTAATAATAAACGGAGAACGTAGGTATGAGAGCCAAAACAGAGCGCACTTCGATGTGGAAATTTGCCCTGTTGGGAGTGCTGGGATGGGTAGTCGCATTTCTGATTCCGCAACAAGCGGAAGCAGAATACGCTGACGTTGTTATCAATAATTATGCAGATGCTGCAGGCATGCGTCCTGTTGTATTTCCACATTGGTATCATCGTATTCGTTTTCGCTGCAAGGTTTGCCATGCAGATTTGGGCTTTAAGTTTAAAGCTGGTGGTAATAAAATTACCATGGCCAAAATCATTGAAGGTAAATTCTGCGGAGCGTGCCACAATGGCGAAGTATCCTGGTCAGTAGAAAACTGTGGTATGTGTCATTCAGGGGTTCCTGGAACGCCAACACACATTAGTGGTAGTACGGTTCAACGCTTAGTTGCACCCGCTTACAAAGCGTTACCAAAGTAAACCGTAAGCAGAGAAGGGGGTTTTACAATGAAAAAATATTTCAAAGGTCTAACTGCTGCGGCGGTTTTAGCCGTTATATTGCCAGCAGTTAACGCTAATGAAGCAGCACCGTTAGTGATTGCAGCCACTACCGCAGTCACTTCAGCGGAGATTACGGGTTCCGTACCCGAGAACTTAAACGTTTCAAAAGCAAATGTTTTTAACCGCTTGCTTAAAAAGATAGTTGATCCAAATGCAGCGCCACCGGACGATGGTATTCATGATATTGCAAACGATGCAGTGCATGCGCTTCAGCCACCGAAAGTGGCGTATGAAGGGTTGCCAACTACAGAATTTGGTAATCACATAGACTGGGTCAAAGCGCTTGATGATGGACTTTTAGATCCTCGCTATGACCGCGTTGACCCAGAAGTAGAGCCATTTGTAATGGATCTAGACATTGTTCGTCCAGTTAAAGCCTCTGTGCCTGATGTGGTGTTTCCTCACAAACCACATACACAATGGCTGCATTGTTCTAACTGTCACCCAAAAATATTTATCCCGCAGCGTGGGGCTAACCAAATTAACATGTCGATGATTATATTGGGCCAAAAGTGCGGTGTGTGTCATGGTAAGGTGTCTTTTCCACCCACCACCAAATCATGTTCAAAATGTCATTCTAAACCAAAGCCTGCTGATTGGAAGCCACCGTTGAGTCAAGCGACCGTTAAAAATCCATGGCGGTAATTTGTATCTAGGAGCCTGTCCGAGAATGGGAAGCCTACTGTGGAAAAGTCATTTTGCACATTATTTCCGATCCTTTTCGGTGAATAGCTACGGCTATTAACCTCAAACGATCGGAAATACTGCACTAAAATGAATTTCCCTCGCTACGGCTCCCATTATCGGACAGGCTCCAGGCTGTGAATTTTACTGTTGAAAAATACACCCCTTATTAGGGGTGTATTTTTTTGTATGTGCAAAAGGAAGAATGTATGTTGCGGAATCAAGTGCTTATGCAGTGATTCGAGATTCAGCTGATTTTTTACTCACAACGGATCAAAGTTGCAAAAGTGCCTCCTTCCAGCACCCGTAGCGGCCAAACCTTACTGATAGACGTCGCGAATACGTCCCTGTAGACTTGGCGGCAGCATCCATGCTGCCAACACTCTCGACTCTCGACTCTAA
>CALZHW010000285.1 GCA_945787125.1 uncultured Ectothiorhodospiraceae bacterium | reverse complement strand
CCAACCAAGTCTGGTTTAATGTTGGGTTTGGGTGAAGAAATTGAAGAAGTTAAACAGGTCATGCGTGATTTGCGAGCATCAAATTGCGATATGTTGACATTAGGCCAATATTTGCAGCCAACCTTGCATCATCTCCCGGTAGCGCGTTATGTTCATCCGGATGAGTTTGATGAGTTGGCTAAGTATGGAGATGAGATAGGTTTTACCAATGTCGCCAGCGGGCCGATGGTGCGTTCATCGTATCATGCCGACCAACAAGCGGTAGGCAATAAAGTCGGTTAGCTCAGTCAAGCGGGGCTGCCGACACCAATCAGAGGAAAACTTCATGAAAAAGCTCGCTGTGCTGTTGTTGACTACAACACTATATTCTCTTGCTAGTCAGGCAGAAGAAGGCATTGATAAGCAATGTGTTCCCGAAGGGGCGTGGGTTAATAGTGTTGGTAAACAAGTCGCAAATTCGGATATCATAAAGACACTCAGTCGGTCTAAAGTAATTCTAATCGGTGAAGATCATGAAAACGCCGAACATCATCGCATGCAGTTACACACCATGGCGCAAATTTATGCAGAGCAACCAAACATGGCTTTAGGTTTTGAAGCCTTTCCCCGTAAAGCACAAAAATATTTGGATCAGTGGGTTCGTGGTGAACTTGATGAAAATGAATTTATCAAACTGGTTGAATGGGAAGAAGTCTGGCGATTCAACAAAGACCACTACTTGCCTATGTTTCATTTTGCACGTATGAACAAGATTCCTATGGTAGCTCTCAATGTTGAAAGAAGACTCGTCTCTGAAGTCGGCAACAAAGGTTGGGATAATGTCCCGCCTGAACTTCGCGAAGGAATTTCCAAACCGGCACCGGCAAATTCAGATTATATCGAAGTGCTAGCGAGTGTTTTTGCACAGCACATGCCACAGCATGGCCAGCCGGGTGATGAATCCGCGGCCAGTGAATTGAGTGCCAGTGACATCAGTGACATTATTAGTAACCCTTCGTTTCAGAAGTTTATGCAAGGCCAGTTGGTTTGGGATCGAGCCATGGCTGAAGCACTTGCTGATATTATAAAGAAACAGAAAAAATCTATCGTGGTCGGTATCATGGGTGCGGGTCACGTCATGGGAGATTATGGGGTAGGCCACCAGCTAATAGACTTGGGTATCCCCACCAGTGATAGCATCACCTTGATGCCCTGGGATGGCAGTGTCGAATGTGAGCAATTGAAAAATGGTGCTTTTGACTACGCATTCGGCATCAAATACTTTGCGCCAGAAGATTCCAGTGAAAAAGATTATCCGCGATTGGGTGTTTTCCTGGAGCATAATGATGGAGTGATCATTACACGATTGGTTAAAGGCGGTATCGCTGAAAGCATGGGAATTCATATCGATGATAAAATTATTAAAATTGCCGGCAAGCCAGTAGAGAAGGTCGCTGATGTGGTAGATGCTGTCAAATCAACTGCATTTGGTACCTGGCTACCGCTAGTTATCGCACGCGATGGGAAAGAACTGGAAATGGTTGCTAAATTTTCACCTAAAGAATAAAGCTGGAGTATTGCTTTTTAATTGTTTACACAGCTAAGGAACGTGCATGAAATAAATTACCCATCTTGCATCTCATCTTCAGCCCATCTTGGCACGTTCTGCAATCACAAAAGCTCGAAATAGAACGACTATTCCTGCACTTTTGTTCAATTAGAACGTGCTAAGACGAACTAAATGTGAGCGCCAGATGTCCAATTTATTTCATGCACGTTCCTCAAGAGTATTGTAGAAAAACTCCTGGTTTCATATTATGAAAGTTAGTGTTTTGTTGCTCGTCGTTTTATCAACACTCTCAGGCTGCATTGTGACGCAGGTAAAACCCTGGGAACACGATGTTATGGCGCGTGAAAATATGCAGCTTGAGCATGATGAATTAATCGACGCCATGGATGAACAAAACTATTACAGTAAAGAAGCCTCCTTCGGTGGCAAGGGTATAGGCGGTGGTGGTTGTGGCTGCAACTAAAAAAAATCGTCGCATCAAAACAGCCCTTTCCATAGCCAGTTGCTCCTTATTGAATGCTGTTGCTTTTGCGGAGCCAGCTTTTCAAGTCAATGAGGTTGATAATTCAATTCTGGATGATACGGAGTTTCAAGCATCCAATATGCTTTACGCTGAAGATCAGCGGGTTATCATCAATGAATCAGTCTTGATCGCTAAAAAGGAATTGAGCGATGAAGAATTTATAAAAGCAACCTTTACTGCTGATATTATGTCTGGCCCATCTCCCAATGGTTTACCTGCTATAAAAAACCCGGAACAAGCAGATACCTTTACCAGTCCCTCAGGAACTATCGTAACTCCACGAGCAGACCAAGAGCAAACGTTTGAATTTAAAGATACACGTGGCGCAGTCAATCTCGAATGGCAAAAACCCTTATCGAGGTTGCTAAAAACAACGAGTGGCGTTAGTTTGTCTTATGAGTACGATTATATGTCATTAGGTATTAGCTCTGCCTGGAGCAAAGATACCCAGGATCGTTTAACCACGTTTAGTACTGGCCTAGCATTTAACTATGACATGATTAAACCGGTTGGCGGTGCGCCACAGCCTTTGACGCCTACAACAAATGAAGTAGAAGAAAAGTATAAAGATAAAAGCGAAATAGATTTATTGTTGGGTGTTACGCAGGTACTGACGCGAAATACGTTGCTGCAGATAAACTATGTGGCAAATTATAAAACGGGTTATTTGACTGATCCCTATAAACTCGTCGTATTCCTCAAGAGCGTTGACTTAACGCCGGTAGATATTAATCCATATTATCACGAAAAGCGGCCGGATAAACGCGTAAGTCATATTGCATACTTTAATGTATTGCACAGCATCAACGAAGATGTTGTAAAGTTTTCCTATCGATATTTCAACGATGATTGGGGTGTGTCTTCGCATACTGCTGAAACGCGTTATTTGAAAAAGTTGAATGATCGAACCGAGCTACAATTAAAATATCGTTATTATAATCAGCAGAGTGCTGATTTTTATCATTATCATCTTGTAGATGGTGCTGCCCCTAGTATTGACGTCAGAGACATTGTTGCTAGTCCAACAGATTTGAAATATGTTTCAGCGGACTATCGATTAGGCGACTTGCGTAGTGATACCGTGGGCATTAAACTCACCCGATACTTCCCCGACAATGACGCAAGGCTGGATTTTAGGGTAGATCGTATAATCAATCGCGACAACAATAAACGCTTCGAAACAGTACGCGCCTGGGTAGTGCAACTGGTTGGGAAAATGAGTTTCTAAGAACCATTGGTCGGCGCTTTTGCAATTTTCAAGTTTTTACGACTCTTGCCGTTAAATAGTTAATATAGGTATTTGGGTAATGGGATTGCGTGCTATGACGTGTCATGAGCGAATTCATACATTTTATTGTTTTTTTTTGGTGTTATTGCTGTCGTTG
>CALZHW010000284.1 GCA_945787125.1 uncultured Ectothiorhodospiraceae bacterium | reverse complement strand
TTCCATCCTGATTAAACATACCAGCAAAAGTTTCATTGGACATTGCCAGGCTATCAGGTGTTCCAGTTGCATCCGCGTCAGTAACAATGGTCTGAAAATATACTCGCCCTGTAGCGATTTCAGTCAGACTACGCTGCAAAAACCCTTCTTCAGGATCAATAATTGTGCCTGAGCATTTGAAATTAGCAGGACATTCCGTGGAAATTGCTCCGTTGTCAACTGTCCAGCGGTCGAATGGCACGGGAGCGCCGGAAGATGTGGGAGGCATAAAAGCACTATTCGTACTTTGGGGAGTATTTGCCGCCAGTGCCTCACTGGACGTGGCTGTTGAAGTCGCTCCAGCGGATGCAGACGATTGCTGGGACAGAGACGTGTCGATAGATTGAATGGGCAGGTCAGGGAGCGGACCAAAGGGGCTGTCGGGCCACGAAATGGTTAAATTGCCATTATAACTGCTATCTGCCTCGTCGGAATCTTGATAAGACCAATAACCAAACAAACCACCGTTAAGCTTTTTCTTGCCATCTCTCGGGTCTGTACCCGTATCGACAGCGCTACCTATCCATGTGACTCGCACATCATCCCCGTCTTGCCAATATATCTGCTTGCCTTTACCAGGCAAAGTAGCGCTACCAGCACTAACAGCATCACCATGCCTCTCTCTGTGGACAAAAGCCTGAACGCTGGTGCCATCAAGCGCGGAACAAAACCTATCGGAACAAAGTTTATTTGCTCCCTTCTTGGGATCTCCTAAGGCTATCGTGTCTGTCGAAACATCAGCCAACTCCGCGATTTGAGTAATGTCAATTGAAGAACCAATAGTGTTGCCGGTAGCATCAACGCGTTTAGTGAAACCAAAATCATTGGTAAACGCGGCACCCGCAGTCGTTCCTGAACCACCCGCACTTTGTGCAATATCCAGAACGCTGTTCAGTCCATCTCCCGCCGCCCATCCGCTATAGATTTCACTGGAAGAATTGAAGCTCTCGCCAAGATCAGAATCATAAGAAAATATTGATTGGCTGGCAGCGAGACCTTGTGTAGTATCGCCTTCTTGGGTTTGTCTTTTAACGAATTGCTCGGTTGAGAAAGGAGCTAACCCAGGTGTTGCAATAGTGCCACGGCCCGTGACGATAGTCTGGATGTAGGCGGTATCGGACAAAGAATCTGTGACAAATCGTTGCAACATCCCCCCCTGCATCACAACATTTTCGCATGTCAGTGTCGAAGGGCAGTCGGCGTTGATGCTCCCATTAGTTACAGACCATTGCCCAAAATCAATGGGGGCTTCCTGCCCCATCACGTAGAGCGGAAACATCAAAAATGCACCCAAGTAAAATGGTTTTAGCGTATTACATAGCACATTATACATCCACATCTACTCCCACCTGTGCAACCAATCTTATAGGACACCACTTGCTCATTAAGTTGACTAGTAACATTCCCTAAATGATTGATATTCATACACAATGATTAATACATGTGCAAATACTATATGTTTAAAATGCACCCTGTCTATTGATTTATTCGAAAAGTGCCAACCAGTCGTCATTTATTTGGCAGAATATCGATTTTAACCAGTGATGAAGAAAAATGTGCGCACGAAAAATCGTCAAAACTGGAGGTTGTTGCATGGCAATGCTTTCGCAAGTAAACACTCGTTAGCCACTTGATAATGCCAATCTCAATTGTGAAAATGCGTTCTGTTTAGGCAGGCGTTTTGTCGGTCAATTGCATTTACCGACATTTCAGCCATTAGGATACTTTTGGATTCTTGCGGAAAGGTGGTTTACACTTACTGATACTAGCCCGTATATTTCATGAAATATACGGGCTAGCTATTCAACAGCGAAAAAGCTTCTATTTATTCCAACAAGCATCACCTTCAACCGGACCACTCTGATTAATAGTAAATGTCGTACAGCCTGTATCAGTCCTATCAGTCGCTTGTTGACCGTCAGATTCGTTATTGCTGTCGCTGTGAAGCCAGTGCCATTCGCCGGAGTAATGGTAATATTGTAATAGCCATCGGATGAATCGATGGTAGCCGATAAGGTGGTACCAAATAAGGCACTTAATGTGCGCGCATACGTTACGTTATTCGCTCGGTATTTTTCTTGCTCCATTTGCAACACTAATAAATACTCAAGTTTCAGAGTTCAGAAACGGAAAATAGTTAATTCAAGTAATTGAAAAATAAAGAAAGAAGGTCTTCAGGAAGGTATAATATAGGTTCTCAAAGCCAAACATCAAAGCCCACCGGAGACCCACATGAATAATGACACGAAATAGGTTTTAATTCCAAGCTTGATTGATGACGTTCTTAGCCACCCAGACCAATGTATCGATAATGTTTTTTCAAGTGTATGGAAAAGTTTGAATATTAACAAACTGATTGAACTGTCAGGATTTAAAAAAAGATCAGGGGTGTCGGTCACGGAATCGGTTTTTTTGTTGGTGCTATAGAATCAGCCCCAAACCTATAATGACACTTGCTAAACCAAACACCCCCGTTATCCGGGGGTGTTTGGTTTCACGGTTATTACCTTTTGAAAATGAAGTTTGGCATGGTCGCTATGATCACCAGGAACCCCCTTTACCATCTTTTATTTCAGTTACGCCCGAGCCTGATGATGCGCCCCCGAGGCCGTCAGCTACCCTATCGAACTTGGCCTCCAGGTCGCCAAACGGGTCGGTCTCCCAAAAGGCAGAGGGGGGATTCTTCTTAGGTACCACCATAGCTTCACGATGCTCGTTGTCAGAATAATTGTCATAAGCCAGAAAGCTAACACGCCAGCCACCCCAACCCTGGTTCCAGTCCAAACGTTCGTTGCCAATGGATTTCTTGGGAGAATCACTTCCCTGAGCGCTGGAGGCATCATTGCCTACGGTCATGAAGGTGACGGCGATATCATCACCAGCATTCCAGCTAGTGACATAATCACCTGGCAGAACCGCCTGGCCGGATCGAGTCAGCATGTCACCGCCAACCTCGGAATGGAGAAAGAACTGCTCATCAAGTTTTTGGGCTGGGTTTTCCGCGTGTTGAAGCATTTCGAGGAAGATACCGGTGCGGTTGCCCACATCATCCACATTGATATCAAGGTTAAATAAGGTGAATGAGGTCTGTTGATCGATATCGATGTCCGGGCCATCAACAGTACGCGCCCAGCCGGTGCGGATAGTGCTGCTGGTGGACATATATTGTTCGCTGTCAGACACCACCATGGCGTTTGCGACTCCCGAGAAAGTGGTCTGCTCATTAATTGGCAATTGTTTGACAACAGTCTGATTTGAGAATGCCAGCGAAGATGCCGAGCCGGAGGCCCCCTTCTCTGTAATGATGCTCTCGAAGAATTTTTCACCTGTAGTCAGGTCTGTGAGGGTAATCTGAATAAAACCGTCATCAGTAATGGCGTTGCTGCAGTTAAATCCTGATGGGCAGTTAAAACGAATCTCACCACCAG
>CALZHW010000283.1 GCA_945787125.1 uncultured Ectothiorhodospiraceae bacterium | reverse complement strand
CCCTGGAAGTATTCTACTCAAGTTAATGCGCTTGCCGCTTGGAGTCAGGCAATTTACCCCTCATTGATCCAGGAAATCGAAAGTGTTAGTGGCATTTCAGCGGAATTTCGAAAAACTGGCTTACTACTGGACCACTCAGAGTTAGATGAGTCAGCTGAGCGGTGGTTACAACAAAACCAACGAACGTGTGAGCTACTTGAGTCCGGCGCCGCTTTATTGCGCAATTTAAACCCCGTTAAAGACTATTCGCTGATAGCTGATGTTGCCCAAGTTCGTAATCCACGACTGGCTAAATCGCTTGCTCGCTGTTTGCAACGATATCAAGCCCGCTTGGTCACTCATTCCGAGGTATTGGCTCTGCAGTCGTCATCTACTGGTCAGGTCAGGCTGACGACAGATGATGGTACCGAAATGTTTGATAAAGTGGTTGTCTGCGCCGGTGCCTGGACGGCGCGCCTGTTGGCTAAAACCGGGCTCAACATTTCGATTAAGCCCATACGTGGTCAAATGTTATTATTTAAAGCGTTTCCCGATTTTTTACAGAGTATTGTTTTAGCACAAGGCCATTATATTATCCCGCGTCAGGATGGTCATATTTTAGTCGGTAGTACTATGGAAGATGTCGGTTTTGATAAATCCACCACGGCAGATGCTTTGCAAAGAATGCGAGAATTTATTACTGAATTTGCCCCTGGTTTACTGGATTTTGAGTTAGAAAAACAATGGGCGGGCTTACGCCCAGGTTCCCCTAGCGGAATACCAGTGATTGATGTCCACCCTGATATGAAAAATGTCTTTATTAATGCGGGTCATTTTAGGAATGGGGTACTACTCGCTCCTGCGTCTGCGAAATTATTAACAGACATTGTGCTTGATCGACCGTCAACGTTAGAAGTAAGTAATTACAGTTACGAAGAATTTGATAGTGTAGAGCGCGTTTCTTGATAAATTGTAAAAAGGGCGGGCAGTATAACTTGCGGTTTCGTTACTTTCTTTATATCAATATCGATTAACTCGATAATATAACTTAAATTTTTTGGGGGTGAGGCCGATTAACCTGGTAAGTCGCATTGACCCATAGCCACATATAAGCAAGTTCAATACTTGCAACTAAAAGAAATTTATCGTCAAATTATGACACCTAGATCCTGCAAGTGATCGTACTTGCGCAGTGCAAGATATTGATTCGTAGAGCAAATCAATATTTGAGCGCAATCCTTATTGTGATTGCCGAAAATAGTGATATTACTCTACGGATCAAGAGCTTGTGCTGACTTGTGCTGAGTTAGGTGCGAGCACTTGCAGGATTTAGGTGACAATAGAGTGAGTCGGAATCGTTATGTTAGAGTTAATATCAAAGTTAGAAGCCATTAAAATGTTGCGTAAACTCAAAATTTCACCGACCGTGCAACGCATCGAAATAGCACAAACGCTGCTCAGTAAAAAGCAGCATATGTCGGCGGAGCAAGTGATGGGTGTGGTAAATCAAGAAAAGCCCAAAGTGTCTAAAGCGACGGTTTATAATACGCTTGGTTTATTTGCCGAAAAGGGTTTGATCAGGCAGCTTGTTATTGATCCGAGCAAAGTATTTTATGACTCCAATGTGAGCAATCATCATCATTTTTTTAATGTTGATACTGGTGAATTGGTGGATATTGGCGATGAAGAACTCAATATCAATCAACTTCCCAACTTGCCGGAAGGAACTGTGGCAGAAGGCGTTGACATTATTATTCGCGTGAAGTCACGCTAGGCTGATTTTAGCGTGCTGCTATGAAAAGCACGTTCCTAATGTTCTGTTGACAATTCTTGGACGAGTACCCAGGGTGCAATAACACAAGCCCAGAATTGACTATTATTAGCATTCCATCGTTGTGCATCTTCATCCAAGGCGCGGGAGATCCTATTCTGCTTGAACCATTTTTCTATTGCTTGATTATCATCTTCAACAAATTTACCTGCTACATCGGTTAAATCGAGGTCACTTGAAATCACAACTACAACACCTCGGGCAAAGTGGCGTTGCAGCTCATGCCACTCAATTCGGCCAGTTTCCAGATTAATTGCTTCGCGTAGCTCATTTGTATCAAAAGTGATAGTTTGTTTATCGGTCATGAGAGTTGGTTTGATTAGGTGAAGACCCTATTATAGCGAAGTTTTACCGATGTTGTGTGTAGGATTTAGGTAATAGCGTTGGTTAGTCAATTGTGTTTGATGCCGACTCTTGCTGAATATCAATGGTGGGTTTATCCGGTAGATCCAAAAATATATAATCTTGTTGAAACACATGGTTAAGTGCAATGAGGCCGTGTCGACGCTCAGTGCCATCGATACTGAACTCAAATTTGAAATATCTGATTAAATGGCTATCCAGCCAGGATTTTTTTTTGAACCCCAGTTTATTAAAAGCGATTGTCCCATCAAGCAATTGAACCTGCGCTTCGCGGCAGACATTCATCACTAATTTTTCCGCGATCTCACGCGCTTTCAATGTTTGCCAGAAAAAACGCGCTAAAAGCACGGTAATTAACAGATAAAAAACATCAATGAGTTCCAAGTTGATCTCCTCGTAGATATCTGGCATTAGGACAGGACAATTGCATTATTCTAGAATAATCAGTTGGCGCGAATTTTTAGTGCAAGATATTGAAGTGCCTAGTGAATTCAAGAATTGCGTGGTCACCTTATTGGTGATCAGCATATTTTTGAATTTGCTAGGCGCGTCAAGAGCTTGTACTAGAAATCGTGGTTCAACTGATTAATCTAGGATTATAGCATCGAATGCTGCATTTGCCTGCTACTGCAACTGCTTATAACGCAATGCGTAATAGAGCACAGGGATAACCACCAGAGTTAAAATCGTGGAGACTAGTATACCAAAGATCAAGGCGATGGCGAGGCCGTTGAATATTGGATCGTCTAGAATAAAAAAGGCGCCGAATATTGCTGCCAGGCCGGTGAGAGTGATCGGTTTGGCGCGGACGGCGGCCGCGTTAATAACGGCTTCTTGAAACTCGGCACCGCGGGTGATTTCATCATTGATGAAGTCAACCAGAAGAATTGAATTACGCACGATGATTCCGGCAAGTGCAATCATGCCTATCATTGATGTCGCGGTGAACTGCGCACCGAGTATCGCATGGCCAGGCATGACGCCGATGATGGTCAAAGGGATCGGTGCCATGATGACTAACGGCACCATATAGGATCGGAATTGGGCAACGACGAGTAAATAAATCATAATCAAACCAACCGAGTAGGCAAGCCCCATATCCCGGAATGTTTCATAGGTCACTTGCCATTCACCATCCCATTTGACACTGTATTCATAAGTGTCTTGTGGTTGATTAATAAGATATTGCTCGATCGGTTTTGTTAACAGTGGCTCCAGGATGTTATTTTGCAACGTCGCAAAAATGTCGAACAAACCATACAACGGACTATCCAGATCACCGGACAGATCTGCTGTAATAAAT
>CALZHW010000282.1 GCA_945787125.1 uncultured Ectothiorhodospiraceae bacterium | reverse complement strand
GTCTCTGCGGCATTGGTTTGTGCTTGTACATCTTTCTCAGTACCACTCATTATTTACCTTCCTTCGGTGCTTCAACACCGAGTTCATCTGATACCGTTTTTAAATTTTCCGTATTGCTGAGTATCTTCTCCAAGGTATCTTCCAAATCTTCAGAACGATCAGCCTTGCTTAACAAGTCACGTAATTGATCCCGTGTTTCTTGTAATTTTTTCAATGGTTCAACTTGCTGAACAATACGTTCTGGATTAAAGTCATCCATCGAATTGAATTTCAATTCTACGGCCATTTCGCTGCCATCTCCAGCGAGTGTATTTTCTACCTGCATATTAACCCCAGGTGTCATGCGCGCCATGATGCTGTTGAAATTATCGCGATCAATCTGAATAAATTTACGGTCTTTTAGCGATTTAAGAGGTGTTGTTGGGTCACCTGAAAAGTCCCCCATTACACCCACCACAAAGGGCAGCTCTTTTTTGACTGCCGCACCACCGGTTTCTACTTCATAAGTAATGTGTACCCTGGGTTTTCGCACCCGGCTTAATTTGTCATGTATGCTCATTGTCGATCCTTCTCTAGGTGAGTTGAATATGGTTTTATTTAATTGTGCCTATATTATCATAGCTAAGTAATGTTAAATGTAAGCCGCCACATTGCAATTTACTGAATTTTATGATTTTTCTATTGCTCTTCTTTAATACCAACCAGGCGTAAATATTCCGTACGTGCGTTGTTATCAGGGATTAATTCTTTTAATAATTCTGGCAATGTCATGCGCCCCCATTTAACGGCTTGTTCTAAATTATAAGAGATTGGTGAATGCGGTTCGGTACGTTTAAAGAATTCACTGACTTTCATCAAGGCTCGGAATGCTTCTTCCCGCGTAGTAATTGAGACACCTTCTATCGATGCTGTCTTTACCACGTTACCTGAATTTCCGGGGTGGGCTGAGTGAGTTGCTTGATTCATCTCGTCATGCGCCTCTTCTGCCGCTTCAAATACCAAATTTTTTGTTAAAAAACCAACAATTTCCACCACTCTTTTCAACGCATTTCGGATATTTGACACTGGCGGCGAATCCCGCCCACACTTTTCGTCTAATAGAGCACTTAATTCCATAAAGGTTTGCAGACACTGCTGCAAATCATCTTTCATCGTTTGATAAAAAGCAACAGGCGTTTCCACCACAGCCAACTCCAGATCTTTCATCGCGACTGCTCCCGCCGCTAGCCGTGCTTCTTTTTTCTCAGGATCCAACAGGGCATCCACTTCATAAGCTTGTTCATATTGCCAGGCTGCGAACGGTTGATGGCTGTAACCTTGAGTGAGCGCTACTTGCCGTATTGGGACAATTAATGTGCCTTCACTATCCTGGCCATTAAGTCCAATCAAAGATGCAAGGCGGGTTTCCAACCCATCTTCATCAGGCAGCGGGTAAACGACGTCCCAGTAATTCTCAACAAGTTTTTTTATTAAAACAAAGCCATCTCTTAATCCAGCAAAACCGTAAGCCCGCAGCAGTGCTTCGCAATACCAGCTCGCGACTTCAAGATCTTTGCTGGTTTCAGTCAAGATTTTTGGACCTAGTTCAAGCACAATATCCCATTGAGGAACCATTTGCTGTAAAGCTTCCTGATCGTCTTCCTGACTCATTAGCCGTTGCCGTTCAGCGGTACGTGCCCCAGCACGTGCATCTTTAATTTGATAATAGATTGATGTTGGGGAGTAGTCTTGCCGAATATCTTCGCCCTGCGGCTTATCATCGGAAATTGGCTGAATTAGCGCATCAATATCAATGACAGCGTTTGTTGGCATGCTTCATGATCCTTGCTTCAATGTGAGACGTTGATGCCTCAATGGATAAAGGCTTTTTGACACAGCATTTTCTTTTTATCTTATAAATCATTTAGTTTCAAGTAATTGCTGTTTTTAGGTCAAAAAAATTCGTTAAAGTGGCACCTAACTAACGCGAGTTAAACAAGAATAATGCCAGACAATTGGCTTTTGTCCCATTATTACGCAAAATCGATCTATAATGAAAGTCAGCCGGATTGTGTCCAGACTTGAATATACGGCATTTAAGGTGCACAACCTTAATAATTATTTTATGCTCTTAAAGTATGCGAGTTCTCACTTAGAGTTTTCGTTTTAAATATACTAGAATAGAAAGTCGCCTAGGATGTGTTAAGTAGGACACATGAAGCAGAAAAGTAATCGCGATAAAATGAGAACTCCTTCTTCAGAAATGCATTCCAGTAACAGTAACATTAATAAATACTAATACGACATGCAAACACACTTATGAATTTAACACTGAAAATTATCGCTCCAACCCATTTAATGAAAGATCAAATTGATGAATATACGTTTGATGAATTAGGCGGCACAATAGGCAGGGGGTCAGATAATGACTTTGTATTGTTCGATCCAGAACGTTACATATCCACCCAACATGGCCTAATAGAATTTCGTCACGGGCAATTTTACATCACCGATACCAGCACCAATGGCGTTATTATCAACGATGCAATTGATACTATAGGTAATGGCAAGTCCAGCGAAATTTTTCATGGCGATAAAATAACCATCGGTGCTTTTCAACTACTGGCACAGGTTTCAGCGATTGAAGCGAGCAAACCCGCAGACACTTCATGGTCTTTGGATAGCCCGATCGAGGTCCAAAAGGAGCCACCGCTATTCGCAAATTCTCTGGATGGCCTCGTCAATGATTACAGTGTCAACGATTACAGTAAAGCAGCAGCAATACCAGCGAGTATTAACAGCGTAGACCCACTGGATTTGCTGGATGGCATCGATGGCATGAACGCCAACACACCTGACCCACTTAGCCTCCTGCCGGAGGCAAGCAAAAACGCATCCAGCAACGCTGCCTCACCTGGGCTGGATGATTTATTTGGGGAAACTGCAGCAGCCGATGAAAGAATTTCAACGCCTCTCGCCGCAGATATTCTGGCGGATGTCAGTTACAACGATCTCGAGCATTCCATTGAGAATCAACCATTGCCCATCAATATTGATGAACAATTTACGCCGTCTGATAATCTCATTCCAGAAAACTGGGATACTCTGGAACCAAATGTCAGTGAAGATATTTTTTTGTCGCCTGGTTCACAGCCACAAACTCCCTCATCAGTCCAGATAAGTACAAAAAACTCACCAAACACAAACCCAGTGCGTGCATCAGGCGAAACTGGCACCGCCGATAAAGTGGCAAGTGCTAGTCATGAATCAGAATTAATGGCTGCATTTTTAACCGGCTGTGCTATAGAGCCTAATGTGCTAAATTACACCGACCAGATTAAAATGATGACTAAAGTCGGACAAATTACTCGCACAAGTATTAATGGCCTAATGCAGGTATTACAAGCCAGAGCCAGTTTAAAAAGTGGATTCCGTGTCAATAGAACAACCATTGCGCCGATTGAAAACAACCCACTGAAGTTTTCTGTCACCGCAGACGAAGCATTAAACATTATTCTTTCGGATGACAAAACCGG
>CALZHW010000281.1 GCA_945787125.1 uncultured Ectothiorhodospiraceae bacterium | reverse complement strand
GGAAAATGTGTTACTTGATATGTTTTCCCTGCAAATACTCAACGAATTTGATGTCTTGAATAAGGTGCAAATTGATCAGTCCTTGTTGAAAAAAAATCCATATATGGCCACGCGCTATTTGCAGTCAGCACACCCCAGCAAACATGGCAAAACGTCGGACGATGGGCGTAGTATCTGGAACGGTTTTTTTAAAGCGCGAAGAGCGCTGTGGGATATCACTAGTAGCGGTACAGGCGCGACGTATTTGAATCCAGCAACGTCGAAAGAAAAGCGATTTTTTCAGGCAGATTCTCGTGACGTATCCTATGGTTTTGGCCGAGCAGTGGTATCTGAAGGTATTAGAGCTGCATTGTTCAGTGAGATGTTGCATAAGCGTGGGATTAGAACAGAGCGAACCCTTGCGATCATTCAAACTGAAAATGGTAGTGCTGTCAATGTTAGAGCCGGGAAAAACCTACTGCGACCGGCGCACTTTTTTGGTTTCTTAAAAAGAAATGAGCATCAGTCATTAAAAGATCTTGCTGACTATTATATTGAGCGGGAGCAAGTAAACGGAAATTTTCCAGATGTGGCAGAAGATAAATACACCACTTTGTTATCGGTTATTAGTAAGCGTTTTGCTAGAGCAGCTGCGGTGTTTGAAAGTGAGTATCTTTTTTACTGGATGGATTGGGACGGTGATAACATTTTAATGGATGGCGGTATCATTGACTATGGCTCCGTTCGGCAGTTTGGTTTATTTCATCATCACTATCATTACATTGATGGGGAAAAGATGTCGACGTCTATTACCGAACAAAAAAACAAAGCGAAGCAAATTGTCCAGACCTTTGCTCAAATCATTGATTATTTGCAAACCGGCAACAAAAAAGCCAAAAAACATTTTAAATCGCATTGGAGTCAGGATCTCTTTGAACAAGTCTTTCAAGTGGTTTTTATGCAACAAACATTGCGTAAGATTGGTTTTGAGGAATTTCATATCAATACTATGCTGGCGGATGTAGTCTGTTACGACGAAGTTCAGAACTTTCAACAACAACTGCGTTATTTTGAAAAGGCCGTTGCGGCAAGAAAAGAGCATGCCGTGGCAGACGGAATAATGCGTGATGCTATTTTTTGTATGCGCGATTTTCTGCGGGAATTTCCAGCATTTTATTTGCAGCATGAGCGTTTCATGTCAGCGCCAGAATTTATCTCTATGGTGAGCTCCGATTATGCCTCACAAATTGATAGGGCGAAATATCGTCGTCAATCCAAGCGTATTGAAAACCTTCAGAAAACCTATCTTAAAATTCTTGAGTTTTACTGTGACGGTTTTCAAATCACATTGCCAAAATTACTGGGTACACTAAAAAGTCGCGTGGCAATTATTAATCAGGAAGATAAATTGACCGGTCATGGCATCAGTCATTTGACCGATATAATTGTAAAAGAAAAAAGTCGCTTGAGTAATGATGAGCTTCATTCGTTGATTGCGGGGGTTATTGACGATAATACGCTCAATCCAGAATATACATCAGACTACGGCGATTTTCATGTAAAGCGCTCCGCTGACGTTGATAAGTTATTGGATTGGGGCCGTAAGAAGCGTGATAAATTTAGGCAAACTATTTAAATCCCGTTCTTAATTTTCACAATCAGAGTTCAACTTTTCCCCATAATCAGCGTTCGTAGCGGCAATGTCTTAGCGAGAGTGTTGGCAGCATGGATGCTGCCGCCAAGCCTATAGGGACGTATTCACGGCGTCTCTCGGTAAGGGTTGCCGCTCCGGACGCTAGAAGGCGGCACTTATACACGTATGCACATATGCAATTGTTGAACTCCGATTGTGAGTTAATAGAGTTTAAACTCTCAGCAAGCATACTATAAGTATACTAATGATCTAGGTTGCCGATACTTATCTGAAGACGGTTTGCCTCTGCACTTTTTTCCGCGATGATGCCTGCCAAGTTAAAACTCATAAATCAATCAACAGGAAGCGAATATGTTAAAAGCATTTATCCGTTGGCTATTAACTAAATTCTATAAGGTAGAGTTGAAGGGTACGGAACATTTCAAGCATTTCAGTGAGCGAACGTTGGTAATCGCTAATCACACATCATTTCTTGATGCGGTTTTGCTTTATGCTTATCTGCCTGTCACCACAACATTTGCCATTAACACCTATGTTGCCCGTAGCTGGATTGGGCGACTGGCTGGGTTGTTGGGGGATTTGTTTCCTATTGATCCGAGCAATCCTTTGTCGATCCGTTCACTTATTCGTCGGCTTGAAAAGGGCGGCTGTGTGGTGATTTTTCCTGAAGGACGTATTACGGTTACTGGTGCGTTAATGAAAGTTTATCCGGGTCCCGGTCTTGTGGCGGATAAAGCAAAAGCCAGTATATTACCGATTCGAATTGATGGCGCACAATATACGCCATTTTCACGACTACGTGGCCGTGTGCGTTTAAGTTGGTTCCCAAAAATCACCCTCAATGTTCAAGCGCCATATCAGTTGGATATTGCCGAGCATCTTAAAGGTCGTAAACGCCGTGAGCAAGCGGGCAAGTTGTTATCGGATCTTATGGTCGAGATGATGTATCAAACAGCCAATAAAAATCAAACATTAACCGAGCGTTTACTGGAAGCACGCCAAATTCATGGAGGCTCGCATATTATTGTTGAAGACATTAATCGTAAGCCGATGAGCTATAACAAGTTACTGACAAGTTCAGTCGTGCTGGGAAAACAGTTGGTAAAACGTAGCGATACTGATGAAATTATTGGTGTTTTATTGCCCGGAACTTTGGCGACTGTTGCGACATTTTGGGGCTTGCAATTATATGGAAAAGTACCAGCCATGCTTAACTACACAGCGGGTGCGCAGGGAATGATTGCGGCTTGTGAAACAGCGCAGTTGAATCGCGTAGTTACTTCCAGACGATTTATTCAACAAGCGAAATTGGAGCACGCGATGGATGCACTGGCTGCTAAAGTTGAATTAATTTACCTGGAAGATATTGCCGAGAAAATTAATTGGTTTGATAAAATGACCGGCCTTCTGACCAGTCGATTCGATAGATGGTTGCAGCGCCTTGCGCCGCGAGATGTAAAACAAACAGCGGTTATATTGTTTACTTCTGGCTCGGAAGGACTGCCTAAAGGGGTTGTTTTATCGCATCAGAATCTAATGGCGAATGTTCAACAGTTGAGTTCACGTATTGATTTTAATGCACAGGATATTGCCTTAAATGCTCTGCCACTATTTCATTCTTTTGGGTTGAGTGCAGGCATGATTCTTCCAATTACATCGGGTGTTCGAGCTTTTTTCTATCCTTCGCCGTTACACTACCGGGTTGTTCCTGAAGTGGCTTATGAAATTAATGCCACCATATTATTTGGTACAAATACTTTTTTAGCAGGATACGCACGTTTTGCTGATGCTTATGATTTTTATAGTCTTCGTTATGTTTTTGCCGGTGCAGAAAAATTACAAGATGAAGTACGCCGTACATGGCAGGATAAATTTGGTGTGCGCATTTTTGAAGGTTATGGTGCAACTGAAGCCAGTCCTGTTATTGCAGGCAATACACCGC
>CALZHW010000280.1 GCA_945787125.1 uncultured Ectothiorhodospiraceae bacterium | reverse complement strand
ATAAATGCCAGATGGCAGGCTGGATCAGTCGGAAAGGCGATAGGTCGTCGGCCGCAGTCGGCAGAACCGACTTCAATAATTTTCAGCAAAACTAGATCAGGCAATTGCTTGGCATCATAGATATACAGTGTATTGATTTTCAAATTATCCTTTTGCTCGCCTTTGCCGGTTGCTGCTGACGTCACAAACAACTTTTCACCATCGGGGCCAAAACGATAAACGCTGGGATAGAAATCATTAATGTCCTGCTCTACAACAACTTCCTGTTTGACTAAATCAATGACGCTGATTTTACCGACAACATGTTTGGGATTTGATTTGCGATCCGCCCCTTTACCGATAATAAAACGTTGGCACGGAGAAAGTAGCAAGTTACTGCTGCCTTTTAAAGCAATACAACTTTCAATGCTTTGGGTTATTGGGTTAATAACCGCAACCGTACCATAACCATTGTTGAGGCTGTATATTTTCCCGGTGACATTCGAATATTGCGTTCCATGGGGAAATGCATTGTTCGGCGCTTGGTTTAAACCTTCTTTTTCTTTGTCTGCTTCGGTAAGATCGATTAAACCAACGATAGAAAGAAAATTGTTCTTATCAGTATCATCATTGTTAATGACGGAAATAGTGCCGTCCACTAGATTACTGACAAACGCGAATGTTGGGTTATTAGGATGCTCATCAGTTGGCGTAATAAAAGTCGTTACATGATGGCCGCGACCAACACATAAGGTCGCTATGTGTTTCGGCTTTTGTCCTTTGGGGCGATCGATTATAGTCACTGTTGAGCCTTGATCGCCACAATTTAGCGGGTCATTGCCTGTGTCTTTGTCGCCATCGTTCATAAACCAAATGCGCGATGAAGATGGGTCCTTGTAAGAATAAGCGGGATACGCATCTAGCGGCATCGTGTCGCTGAAAAACAGTTCTTTTGAAACCGGATCAAACAATATCACCTGAGCATTGTCAGTCATGCCTAAAAACCATGGGCTGTGTTTTTTATCACTAGAGATGGTGCCAGTGAGGTTTGTGACGCTCACGGCGTCACCGTTTGGTTTGATCAGGCTTAAAGACCCCGAATCACCGTGATCGAGGTGAGTGATCAATGACCAATCGCTGGAAAAAGTAGGCATGTTGGTTCCTTATAAAAAATATTGGCAAAATTTTTATGGTGAAAAACGTCGTTAAGTGATTATCCTAGATTCCGCAGTTGAACGTTCACAGGCTAATATAACATCATGAATTTATTAAATATATCAACTAAACTCCAGTTCACCCTTTGGGTGAGTCACTGCAACCTGTATTGCACGCCCCTTTGCACTGCCTTGCTATATGAACTATTTCCCAAAGGGAACAACCATTTGGGAAATAGTTCATTACGCAATTCAGCACAAAATGACGCACACTACAGGCTGCTCAACTGCGGATTCTAGGATTATTTATAAAACGCTATTGTTGCCTATCATACAAATTAATAAGGTACTTGAGCAAATTGCTACGTTGAATTACTCTCGATCCTGGCCTATATTTAGTACAATAAATAAAAAATAGGCAGTTTGGCATTTGCGTTGAGACAAAAAATCGGTGAGTGGCTATTTCTTGCAGCTGGCGAGCATTCGCTGTGTTTGTATGAATAGGCAAAGCCGGTAGTTTAACACATGGCTCGTGGCTCTTTAATTTTAACTCTTTAATTTTAACAGGGGTGCGTGTCAGTCGTTAGCCTGGAGGCTATAATGCAATGTCTTGATCCTCAAACAGTAGAAACAAAAGATGCACTGGCATGGTTAAAGCAATCTTTTGCGCTGATAACTCGTCGCTATTGCGCATACATTTCGTTAGTTACTTTTATTTTCATCGTATTATTTTTAGCGTCTCAATCGATTAACACATTAATGATGGCCGGTTTGGCTGAGTATGCTTCATCCATCGTGACAGTTTTTGCATTACTTGTTTTTTCAGCTTTTACTTTCTATTTCATATTTTCCAATTTGATTTTGTTGTCTTTTTGGTCTGATCAGTCTGAACGGTTTAGTCTGCATTCATTATTACGGATTGTCCTGCCTAATCAAAAAACAATATTTAAAATGGCTTTATTGGCAATTATTACAGGTTTATTATTTTGGTGTATCACCCTGCTATTTCATCCGGATAAGAATCTATTGACTACCACAAGTGGAATTCTGCAAATGCTTGCCAGCAGTGATTCAGCGATTCGATTTATTTTTAGTGAGAGTGCAGTGTTCTTGTATTTCCTACTGGTAGCATCACTTTTTTTTCGCACATTGTTTAGTCTGCCGTTGATTTTGTTTCATCAACTCAGTTATCACGAAGCACGGGCATTATCACAAAAAGCCATACAAAAAAATCTCAGAGTTTTAGGCAATGTCATGCTCATTTGGATCGTGGTTTTGCTATTGGTCATCAAAATGGCGCCTGTGTTGGCTGTGCTATTAATACCATTGTTTTCAACTTATCTTTACGTCGCTTTCCGGCACATTTTTTGGGGGCAGGGATGTAATGAAAAAGTAAAACAGTCAATGCCACACGCGATTCTTGAATAAACCTAACTCACAATCGGAGTTTAAAGTTGCATAAGTGCCACTTTCCTGCACTCGTAGTGGTAAAACTTTAAACCTAGATTAATCATTCAATCAGCTCAAGCCGCCGCGATAGTTATGGCAACGAATCAGGAAGAACCGCCATATTTCGATGCCGTCGTGGTAGATTACAATATCGGGCAGAGGATTTACCTGGGAAAAATAATCAGTGACCTTTGCCGCCGCTTGCGCCCGTAAGAGGTCAGGTGAGGTATCAGTATCATCATCACCCCCACTGTCATGTCGGTGAATATAAACGGCGTCGGCTCCCCTCAAACGCGTCTCTTGCTCAGCCATCCAATATTTGAAAGAGCCGCCGGAGCGCGTCGGTACCTTTGTCAGCATGACCGGGGTATCTCCTGTCCCAGCTTTGAACAGCCAGCGTGAAGCGGAGCCATACTCGTCGGCAATGAGAAATGTTGGGCCGCTAGCAGCCGTCAATTCTTGACGCAACTTTGTCCCTACAGCAGAGAAGTCGACTAATTCTCGCTTAAGCGTGCCAATATCGAGCTTTTCGACATGCGCGTCAGGCAATATAGATGGCCGACACAGGGCACCGAATACCGCGGTTGAAAGGGCAGCCGCTAGGAGAAATGCTACGACAAGTACATGAGGCGATTTTCTCCAACGCTGTGCCAGTGGAAGTAACAGAGGCACAAAAGCGGCGGCTAACCAATGAAATGCAACGATTGAGTAGGTTGATTTTGCCAGAAAAATTACGAGTAACAGCAGTGCCGGAAAACACAGCAAGGCCTCTGTCGGCTGACGATTCTGCAGCGTTCGCCGTAGTAGACCTGGTAACACCGCCACCATACCGAAAAAGATTAGAAGGCCCCAGGTTAATGTCTCTTGGATCAGCAGTGACAATAGATAGGCTCCTGGAAATGGCTGCCCGCCTACATGATGTCCGAGTCGAATCGTGATTATCGGCCAACCGTGAGATGTGTTCCAGAAGATTAGCGGCAGCAAAAGTACAGCG
>CALZHW010000279.1 GCA_945787125.1 uncultured Ectothiorhodospiraceae bacterium | reverse complement strand
TTGGTAACTTCAGTCCAATTGCCAGAACCACCTTTAGAGACTTTGCTGATTAAATTTTCTCTAGCAGCGGCATCATCTTTGTAACGCGCAGCGACATCTTTCCAGGCAGGCCCTACCACTTTCTTCTCAACACTGTGACATGCCAAACAACCGCTTTTTTTAGCAATTGCCAGATTTGCTTCATGATTATCTGGTGATAAGGTTTCTTTTACACTTGCCAGCGATTCTTCAACTTGCTCAGGCGCTTTTTCAATAGCTACCTCAGCCTTGTCAATCGACTTACCAATCACTTCTTTGGCCTCTGCAACAATCTCACTGCTAGTCTCAGTAATTTCTGCCACCACCGCTTTGGATTTTTCAACAACGTTAGCACTTTGTTCTTGAGCCTGCTGCTTTACATCATCAACGAAAGATTCAACTTCCGTCATTTTTTCATCCACTAAGTTATTTCCAGAAAAAGCAGGAGATGCATTTTCTGTCGTTGCGTTATCTTTTTGTGTCACATTGGTTGATTGTGAATCATTATCACAAGCAGTTACTAATACGGCGATAACCAAGCCAGCGAATGTTATTTTATTCATCGATTATTCCTTTATTGTCAAATATTATTGGTACTTTATGTCGGCATAAAATACCACTTTCTATCGTTCCCCATTTACTTACTTAGTGCCAGCGCCTCAGTGAGAACCACATCAACCCTAATTGCACGTTATCAAATATCATTCAGATTTTTGATAAGTTGGTGCAAATCTTGTAATAAGTGAATAGTAATGAGTAACGATAAATTAACTTGTTTAATTTAGTGCCGAATGGCAGGCAATTATAGCATTAAATCATCAAATTTTATCGATGTTCTCTGGTGTTTTATAAAAACCCCAGGATTAATTCCGCAGGGTTTCAGGATGTGTCGCTGAAAAGCGTCACTTCTTGGGATGACGTAGGGCGTGAATCCAAGCCTATAGGTTGAGAATGAAACAATGAACAACGCTATTACCACTGTTTAATTGTCATAAATAGCTGAAAAAAGTCATTGAAACTATTAATAACGATTTATAACGAGAGGAAGAAAACCTTTGGATACATGGTCATTAATATACTGCCAACATCCAATGTCGCTCTCTCCCAACATTTATCACTAATTTGTGGCGCAAGCAATGGCAGAAAATCACCTAAAAATATATGGAATAAAATATCATTACACCCGAATAGATACTTAAAGCCGATTGCGGCTCTACAACTCGAGTTACGATTGACCACCATGAGTCGCCCAATATATACCGACTCTTATATAGCTTAGGAACGTGCATGAAAAAAATTGGACATCTGGCGCTCATATTTAGTCTGTATTGGCACGTTCTGAAATCACAAAAGTGCGGGAATAGTCGTTCTATTTCGAGCTTTTGTTATTGAATAACGTGCCAAGACGGGCTGAAGATGAGATGCAAGATGGGAAATTTATTACATGCACGTTCCTTAATAAAAGACAGAATAAAATCGATGCATATGACAACTGACATGATTAACATCCTGGAAACCTCCAAACTGGAGCAGCGCGCAAGAGCGTTTGACTATTTATTTGATGCAGTCGTGGTGACCGATTTAAATGGCACTATTATTGACTGGAACAGTGGTTCAGAAAAGCTGTACGGCTACAGTAAACAAGAAGCTTTGGGTCGTCCGGTTCATACCTTAAATGTAGCAGAAGACACACCACATTTAGCCATACAAATAATACAGACAGTAAAAATCACTGGGAAATGGAATGGTGAAGTTCAAGTATTGAAAAAAAATGGCTCAACCGGCTGGGTGGAATGCATGATGGTTCCCCTATTTGATGATGTCAATCAAATGATCGGAGTATTAGGCATTAACCGAGACATCAGTGACAGACGAAGAAAAGAGGAGCATCTAGCAAACCTTGCACATTACGACCAGCTTACCGGTCTACCCAACCGCTATCTTTTAATGGATCGGCTTTCCCATTTGATTCAACATTCAGTTCGCGAAAAAACCAAATTTGCCCTGCTTTTTATTGATCTGAATAATTTCAAGGCCGTGAATGATAATGATGGTCATGATCAGGGAGATCTCGTTTTAAAAGAAACTGCCAAAAAACTCAAACATTCAATCAGACGCTCAGATACGGCGGCTAGAATTGGCGGCGACGAGTTTATTGTTTTACTAGAAACAATAAAAAATGACAGTGATGCACTATTTATGGCAGAAAACATTATCCAAACGCTCTATGAACCCTGCGTTATCAATAAAAAAATCTACACTATAACCGGCAGCGTAGGAACCGCAATTTACCCCAGGGATGGCACGTCATCAGATGCACTTTTATCCCATGCTGATAATGCCATGTATCGGGTAAAAAAAGCCGTCAAAGATGCAGCCAAGCCCTAGGAGCCTATCCGAGAATGGGAGCCGTAGCGATGTAGTTAACATTAATCCTGAAAATCATCGTTATGAATATAAGGCTTTAGCATGAAAAGCCAAATGCTCACCGATAAAGGTGGCAATAAAATGATAACTGTGATCATAACCTGGCTGCATACGCAGCGTCAGCGGCGCGCCCTGCTCTGCGTAAGCTGCTTGTAAATCCTCAGGGTATAATTGCTCAGTTAAAAACTCATCATCGGTGCCTTGATCAATTAACAGCGGCGTTGCACTATTACCGGCTTTAACCAACTCAGTTGCATCATAGGCTTTCCAGCGTGCCTTATCAGTGCCAAGATAAGCACTGAAACAACCTTCGCCCCAAGGACTTATCACTGGATGGCAGATGGGAGAAAACGCAGAAACAGACCGATAAGCACGCGGATTTTTCAGCGCGCAGATTAACGCACCATGACCACCCATAGAATGACCGCTAATCGATTTGACGCCGGGTAACACCGGAAAATGTGCTTCAATTAAGGCCGGTAACTCAGAGGTCACATAATCATACATCTGATAATTCTTCGCCCAAGGCGCTTCAGTAGCATTAACGTAAAAACCTGCACCTTTACCCAAATCGTAGCGTTCCGCCACATCAGCCACATCATCGCCACGCGGGCTAGTATCCGGCATCACCAGAGCCAGACCTAATTCCGCCGCATAACGTTGCGCCCCCGCCTTGCTGCGCACATTTTCATCGGTACAAGTGAGGCCAGATAGCCAATAGACAACGGGAACTTTTTCCTGCTCGATCTGAGGCGGCAAATAAACCGAAAACGTCATGCGGCAATCACAACTTGCAGACTGATGCTTATAGCGATTTAGCCAACCACCGAACTCTTTAATACTTTCAATTTTTTCCATGCTTCCCATTCTCCCCGCTCTTTAAGCGGCCTAAAATATTATAACTGAACGAATGCTTTCTCCACTGTGCATCAAATCAAACGCCCGATTGATATCCTCAAGTGGCATGGTGTGAGTGACCATTTTATCCAGTTCAATTTTGCCATCCATATAGCGATCAACATATCCTGGCAGTTCAGTCCGTCCCTTAACCCCACCAAAAGCAGTGCCCTTCCAGGTTCGCCCGGTAACCAATTGAAATGGTCGAGTAGAAATTTCCTGACCCGCACCAGCAACACCAATAATTGTTGAGACAC
>CALZHW010000278.1 GCA_945787125.1 uncultured Ectothiorhodospiraceae bacterium | reverse complement strand
AACAGACATTGGTCATCCCCCCTCCGCAGAAATTTGATATATTTTGCAAACCGCAGAGCCCAATAGTCGCAGTATTTTTAGCCGTAGATCATTAAGCCTATCTACAGTTGTTTTTATCATGTCATTGAAGGTTAGTGTAATGAAATTTATTCCCTCGAATAACTGAAAAATCCAACGCAGTGTAGGGCGTCTTACAGGCTGATCAATCTGGTTGGGTATTGTTTCATTCTGCGCAGCTAGGCTAGCTCGAATGCGTCTTTGAGCAATTGAGTAAACAAAAAGTGATAATGTCATTATCATCAACAACGCCTCAATTCGCGAGGGTTTTTTTAAGAATAATGATGACACAAAAAACAGAGGGTCCTTAAGGAATCGAAATCCACCTTCAACATTTGATTGGCTTTTGTAACCTCGAAAGAGCTCGGTATCGGTCAGCTCATCGTCTTTGATATTGCTCCCTATCACGAAACAGGCATTGTGTTGAGATTGTGTCTCAATGTAATTTTCGTCTACACTGAACGTTGCTTGAATTTGCCAGTTGACACCGGCAGCTTTCGCTTTTGCACTGGGCCTGCCTTTTTTAGTGTAGTGTTTTTGTGGTGTTAATAATATCTCTTTTACCTGATGAAATTTCCACGTCTTCACCCGCGCCTCCAATGCATTTTTTCCGGCATTTTCTGACTCAAAGCGTTGAGCCTGAAGATGGAACAGCGCTTTTTCTATTTGCTTGCTTTCCTTTTCCTGTTGCCGTACTAAAGTTGATCTAGCGCGGCTGAGAGCAGCCTCTGAGTGGATGACGAGCCAGCGTTGCTCTATTTCATAGTGGCACAATTCAAAACGCTGATAACGATTCCCGTCGCCCATGTCAACCCATTGCAGTGGGGACGATAGCGCTTGGTCAATGATATTTTGCTCGAGCTTAAGGCTACCGGGTATCCGAGTAATGAAGGGTATTAGTGCCAAGGTTTCTTTCGCTTTTTTATGGTATAGCTTGCTGTCGCCAACCAAGTACCTGGGTGCTTCACTGGCTTTGAATTCATTGATGAGTGCTGCAGCGCGTTCTTCAAATATGACGTTATCAGATCCGTTGCCATCCCAACTTTTACTCACAAAAGGAACACCGCCGTCTTGAGAAACCATTAATTCCAGCATAACTTGCTTTAGATCAGGACGATGATCTTTTGAGTGCCCATGTGTGATGTGAATAGCGTTGTTGCCTTCCTCAATTAAATAGTCACCATTCAAGGAAAAGCTGGTGCTGTCGAGCGAATTAAAACGCTGGTCTACCTTTTCCTGGCGGCACCCGAACGTAGCTATCGTGCTAAACAATATTTCGCAGCCATAATCAAAAATCTTGTCCAAGCTGCGCCCAAGTTTATAGCGATTAAAGTGACTTGCATTAACGCCTTCTCGAAATAGCGCACTCATCGGAAGATTTTCAAAGAATTGGGGAGTTAAAACCAAAGGCCTATTCGAAAAGCCCAGACCGTTAATTATCATGGCTTTAACTGCTTCGCCAGTTGAAACTTCCTCTTGATCGTCTGCTTCGATTTGTCCATCAATAATTTCAACGATCTTAAGTTCGTCGATAATGCCGGCAACGATACCATGATGATCTAACCGCTCTATCTGAATTGATTCCATGCTATGCTTTCCGATAATCCATTATAATAAACGGAATAGGCTACTACAATCAGAGGCTTATGTCTTTAGTTGCATTCTGTTTCTCTATTTCAAGCGCAACGCACTAATAATTAAAAAATTTTCTCAGGGGCTGACCAATGCCTGTTAAAAGTTGTGAAATATTACCAATTCTAGAAAGGGGGTGAAGGGAACGAAATTTTAAATCTATTGAATAGTATTGCCCTTTTTTATTTTATAGAATTGCGACAATGAAATGGTTGTTGTTGCTTCTTTGTCGCCATTCGTAACTTTGAAGTTAAGATGTTATTTTAGGCAACTCGGCCATTAGCAGACGCTTAGGTTTCAGTGGTTTCAGTAGTTCGGAGTGACTGAAGCGAGACTGTAGCGGTGTGGCGAACGCTTCCTGGCGACACGCCAAATATTCGCTTGAATGCCCTGCAAAAAGCAGCTTCGGATTGATACCCGAGGCGATCGGCAATCACTGCGAGAGAATCCGGCGTCTCTTGAAGTTGCGCGCGGGCAAGTTGCATACGCCACTGGGTAAGGTAGCGCATGGCAGATTCGCCGACCAGACCGGTAAAGCGAGCCGAGAAATCTGAGCGCGACATACCGACCTCTTTGGCCAACAAGGCCACCGTCCAGTCTTTTTCGGGTTCGCGGTGGATCACAGCGAGCGCCCTTCCTATATGATCGTCGCGCAGGGCGGCGAGCCAACCCCGATCAGCTTCGGACGCCGAATCGATCCACGACCGGATGGCCTGAATGATGAGAATATCGGCCAAATGAGTGATAACGGTTTCTCCACCCGGTTTTAACTCCTTAGCTTCACGGGCGATAAAGCGAAGCGTGCTTTGCAGCCAGCTGCTCTCATCATCGGCCCAGGTGTCGATCTGCAACACTCTGGGTAGCAGTGCGACAAGTTGCTGGCTCGCCACGTGGTCAAAGCGCACAACACAGCAGGTGAGCTGAGTTAACTCGCCAGCGCCACCGTAACGCATAATCTCATAACGATCGCTCACTTGCTCAACCGGTATGTCGAACAGTGGTTTGGACTCGGCCTCTGGGCTGCTGCGGACACAATGCCCGGTGCCGTGGGGAATAAGTGCCAAACTACCTTGCTGAAGCAGGCGAGGTTCGTCACCTTCGACCTCGAGCCAGCATCGGCCGGCAGTGACGATATGAAACATCATACATCCACCAAACGAAGGCATGTCCACGCCCCAGGGTGCGGTTAGTTCAGATCGACAGTAAAGAGTACCGGTCAGCCTGAGCAAGTGCAGGATTTCGCCGAGTGGGTCCGTGAAAGATGGGATAGTTGTGTTAGTACGTTGCATGGACTTAATTCTGCCACAGGTTTCTATGCTAAATCTAGGAGCATTGGACGAACAGCAAATAATTATAGACTTAGGGTGATTGTTGATCCACACAATCCCGCATATTCTAACTCTGTGACGAACGAATAGTCCGTTCAATCTCACGATAAACTAACACAGGAGACACACATCATGAAGAAGACACCCATTCTCATTATCGGTAAAAATGGCAAGACAGGCGCGCGAGTCAACCAACGCCTGCAAGCCCTTGGATACACCACACGCCCTGTTTCCAGGTCAACGACTCCATCGTTTGACTGGGAAAACCCTGCAACATGGCGTTCTGCCGTCGAAGGAACGAGTAGTGCATATGTCACCTATCAGCCGGATCTCGCTGTACCCCATGCCGAAGCAGCGATTAAGGAGTTTGTGCGAGTCGCCCGCGAAAACGGGTTGCAGCACATCGTTCTTCTTTCGGGTCGAGGTGAGGAGGGCGCGCAACGGGCAGAGGAAATACTTAAAGCCAGCGGTATTTCATGGAATATTGTTCGATGCAGTTGGTTTAGCCAGAACTTCAGTGAAAGTTTTATGTTGGAAGGCATTCTATCTGGCGAGTTAGTTTTGCCTGCAGCTGACACCATCGAGCCTTTTGTTGACGCAGATGACATTGCAG
>CALZHW010000277.1 GCA_945787125.1 uncultured Ectothiorhodospiraceae bacterium | reverse complement strand
TTTTTACCAGTACCAGCAAACGCTTCAGAATGCTTTTCTATATATGGCTTTGCTGAGCAGCCTGAGAGCAGTGCCGCCAAAACCACAATAACGATATTTTTCATGGCAGGTTGAAGCACTAGCGAGCCTGTAGGAATTGTTTTAAGTGCTGGCATTAATTGCTCTTTATCCTGTTGTTACTGGCGAGTCTGGAACTCCCATTGTTTCCGGGAAAGAAGGCCAATGCTCCAGACCTTTAAGATAGCCTTGAATATTCTTTGGCAATGAAATCTTATAAAACCCAATCCAGCTTAATAAATGATAATAAAGTATATCTGCAACGGTAAAAAAATCCCCTGCAATATACTTTGAACGTTCAAGCTATGCACTTATCTTTGGCAGTGCATTTATCAATTGCATGAAAGAATAACCAAAAATCCCTGCTGGCAGACCCTCTATTATACAAAAAAAGCCCCGACTAAATAGCCAGGGCTTTTTAAGTAAACTAACTCCTGTTACCAGGGCTTTCAGCTTAACAAACTAAGGCAGTTTAAATGAATAAAATGCTTTAGTAAGTTCAGCCTCCCGTTCCCTCCCACTATTGAACCGGAGCCATGCGAGTTATCCGCACATTGTACGAACGTTTCGATGATAGTATATTCCCGTCTTGATCCATTGGTTCGCCATAAACTGAATCAATAACAGTAATATTGCCAAAACGGTCTGTGGCAACAGAGGAAGTATTATGCCTACCAAGCTGATAGGTAGAAGTCCAGCCATAACTTCCATCCGTGTTAATCTTAGTTACGAAACTAGGGGTGTTACCTTGAACATCATAACCAGAGGGATCAAAATTAGCCGAGCCTGAAACCCATCCTGATGTATAAACAGCGCCTTGTTGGCTAATGTCAATTCCATAGGCGCGGCCAGCTAAAGAGCGGTAATTATGATTTTCCACGGTATCTGCGGCAACACCATGTAAAAGCCTTGATGTTGTTGTGCCAGCTCTTAACAACAAACCAAAGTGATCACCACTTCGAACAAGTTTAACCACGCCCCAGTTGTAACTCTCCGGATCTACCCAAAGTGCACTGGGCCCTCCAGATTCAGTCATGCGGATAAAACCAGAACTGAATTCCGTCGAGGTGCCCACAGGTTGAGAAGCACCAATCAAGCCTAGGTTGCTATCCATCACCTGAAAGTTGATTGCGCCCATATAGGTAAACGCAAGCATTGGCCCCTCATCGGCAACAGCGGGTGCTGCAATACTCAGGCTGCTAATGCGGGCATAACCATCTTCATATTGATTACGCCAGTTACGCTTACCAACAGAAGACATGGATTTCACCCATTCCAATTTTTCGATACCAGATGAATCCCTTGACGTCTTTGTTACCACGATAGCAGGTCGGCCTTGCTCTAGTTTTACATTTGCTACACCAGGACCTGGATCGAAATCGAGATCTACCCCTTGACCACCACCCGAGCTATATACCATATAGATATTTTTAGCCGCGTCTACCGCGACACTTTTTGCGGTTATAGTCGCGATAAACTCGGTTAAACGTACTGAAGATACAAGCTCGCCAGTTGAGGAGTAGGTGGCGCGAAAAGATACATTTTTTCCATATCCGTTCTCCAGGCGTACGGTGACGTTAGGGTCTGGGTTTATATCCAGAGATCCAAAATAGGTTTTCCAGCCAATCAGATGAAATGAACCATCGGACTCGACAAACAAATCAGTGATGCGGGCATGATATCCTCCCAAACGATGCCCTCGTAACAATTTTGTCCATAGGTAGTTACCATTCGCATCAAGCTTCTGAATATATACCCCTTGCCCAGTAGATTCGATGACATCCTCTGACGATGACGGATCGAAATCAATGGCTTTATCGCCTAGATAATAAGTAACATCTTTGTTGTAATAACCGACAGAGATTGTATTGCCAAAGCCATCCGCCATCACTTTAATTGGTTGTTCAGTCCCTGTTCCACCAAAAATCGCCATAGAGGTAATTTCAACCGCTTCAGCTTGCGGCTCAGGTGGTGTAGGCGGTGGCGAAGAAGGATCGGTCAATAGCCAATATTGATTTTCTCCTGTAGAAGCATTCGATGCCCGTACTAAAACCTGCCCGCTTTCATTGATGGAATAGGCATCAACAATCACAAATCCAGGCGCACCAACCGCATAGTCATTTAAATCGTACATGCTGCCATTTTCATAAATAAAGCCATGCGTTGCACCACTCGATGTACTCGCCCATCCAATAATAGTTCCAGCATTATTGACAGAGCGCGCAACACTGTTGCTACCACCCAAGGAACCAAGTTCTTCTAAACTGCCGTTTGGACTCGCCCACTTAAAAGCTTGTACATTGCCCGAGTATCCCATGTGACCGACCACTAACGCTGAGTCATTAATATCATAACCCTCACTTGCAAACGTTGGGTCAGTGATGCCATCTTGAACAACAGTCAGTTCATCCGCATGCCAGGTATATGCCTTTAGCGATGTGGGTGCGCCAGAGGTATAATCATCTGCTTCATTCCAAACTATTCCTCCCGTTACTATGTTGTTCTCGTTCAAAGCATGTGCACTACTCGTTTGATTATGCATGCCAATATACCATTTATTAACACCTGCAATGTTCACTAAACCGTGGGCACGACTATCCTGCGGGCCAGCTCCTCCCGCTGTAATCCCTATACCAACAGCATTTGACTGATTATTTATGTCTTCTATTTGAGATTGTGAAAGAGATTGAAGTAGACTAGAACCGCCACCACTGCCATCATATTCCCCCTCGCTACCTGGCCACCAAGACATGGTTGACTCAAAATAACTATCGCGCCCAGACATATTGACGTGAGTTGAGCCGCCGACTAAGCCCAGGTTGCTAATCGTTAATGCTCGGCTTCCGCAAGCTGAAGCATCTGCCTCACCATCACCATCGACATCACGACAATCGTTTCCAAACTTAATATTTTTAATCACCCCATCTTTCCACACAGCAGCTTGACCACTCGTGGAACCTTTTATCATAAGGCTTGGGGAATTTTCCACGTCAGTACGACCGGCGATGTGGCCATAATCATTTAATGATGGAAATTCTGTCACATAATAGCCATAGTAGGGTGTTATGCCTCTACCGCCCGCATTATGACTATATGTTGTTGTCACTTGCGCCCCAGGCATAGGGTTTTCGTTGATACTATAATTTGGCACAGCTAACGCTTGACTGGATGCTAATAAGCACCCAAACGCTATCGCCGTCATCCTTGCATCGGTATTCATCACTTAATCCTCCATTTTTGAAAAAATGTGTTCAATGAAATCAAGTTTGTGTTTTCCATCTAATTAACACACTTTCTAAAGCTCATCCGGTTGTATTCAAGCCGCTAATTGATCGAATCGACTGTCATCTAGTAACGTGATTAATAGTAGGAGTGACACATCGGGATTACGTCATCTAAACAGATGAAATTATCTATGCGGACCAGTCACAACAATGCTGTGACGTCTACTACGTCATTGATGATAAAAACGTTGTGCTAATGCCGAAAGAAGGCTTCATTGAGAAAATGGTGTTTATTTCTTAGTTCAAAAGAGGGAGGGGGGGGGGGGAGCGGGGTTAATACGCAGCAGGGCGTT
>CALZHW010000276.1:1584-3690 GCA_945787125.1 uncultured Ectothiorhodospiraceae bacterium | reverse complement strand
TTTTGCGCAAAATTTAAGAGCATGTGTGCATAAACCGGCGCATGTTTTTTGGCCTGCAGCATTGTTGGCAAAATCTACCTATGGTAATGGCAACCAAGATGAACTAAAACAATGGTTCCCTGACGCGAAGATTTATTGTCAAACGTTTGATCAAGGTTGGGATACTGCTTTCAATAGTCTGGAGCAGAATTTGCGTCATCAGTGGCCATTTTGGGAGGCTAATAGTAAAAGCGAAGAAAACTCTAATAAAGAGATTGTCGTTGGGCAGGTCAAACCATTAAATATTGTCTGGGTCGTATCTGCTCCGATTAGAATGGAGTTCGGGAAATTAACTTCTGATCTGGCAAGTGCGCGATACCGGGTATTGCTGCCTGCGCAAGTGATGGCAACAAAAAAACATACTATAGAGCTAATAACTGTCAATCAACAAACCAATCCAGATGCCATCAGTCAGCTGGAGCAATGTGATGTTGTTATTATATCTAAAAGTTTTTCTAGAATTACCGAGTCAATATTAAACAATGCTAAAAATCGAAATATCCCAGTAATCATCGATATTTGCGACAACCATTTTGAGCATCCGCTCATGGGTATCCATCTGCAAAATCTGGCAAATAATGCCAATGGTGTTGTGGTTAATACACCAGAAATGGGGTTGGCGCTGCAACAGCATGTTAAAAATAAAAACTACGCGATTGTCTCTGATCCGGTTGAAACCGTTCGTCGTTCAGCGCATACCGGTTTTGAGGGTGAACTGGAATTATTATGGTTTGGTCACCCGGTAAATTTTGATTCATTATTCGAACTCTTGCCTCAGTTAGCGCGACTAACATCTGAAGTCAACTTAAGCATCGTCACTAGCATAGACGATGGACTGAAAAATCGTATAGGATCAGTGCAAAATCAGTTGCCAGAAAATATAAATTTGTCACTTAAGAGCTGGAGTCTCGACTCCCTGAGTGCCGAATTGGCACGTTGTAATGCCGTTATAATACCACAAATAATTAATCGCCAAAAACTACCAAAAAGTGCCAACAGAGTGATCGAGTCACTTTGGTCCGGTGCCTATGTTATTGCGAATGAAATCCCATCGTATTCTGAGTTCTCGCAATGGATAAGTCTTAACAATGATTTAATCGAAGGCATTGAAGACTTTATCCACAACGCTGATCGAATGGCGCCGTTAATTGAACAGGCTCAACACTATATTGAAACACATTATTCGCAGCAAAAAATTGCTGAGCAATGGGAGGCTTATATTTGTCAGGTGGTGGCAGAACATAATGAATCCTGTTTAGAAAATAAATCAAGAATGATTGTCAGCTCTGAACCCGTGAAATTAAATCTTGGTTGTGGTGATAAAATACTGCCAGGTTATGTCAATGTCGATGTGGCAGAGTCGCGTGCCGGAAAAGTGCCTGATGTTTTGTGTGATCTGCATAAATTAACGTCATTTGAAAATGATTCAGTTGACGAAATATTGTCGGTTCATGTTATTGAACACTTTTGGCGCTGGGAAGTTTCGGATATTTTACATGAATGGCTTCGTGTGTTGAAACCCGGTGGAAAGATGATTATAGAATGCCCTAATCTGCAGTCGGCCTGCGAGGAGTTTTTAAAAAATCCTGATGCTTTTTCAGGTGAAGGGCCGGAAGGGCAGCGAACGATGTGGGTTTTTTACGGCGACCCTAAGTGGCAGGACCCACTGATGAATCATCGCTGGGGTTACACGCCAAAAAGTTTAGCCTCACTAATGAGTCAATCGGGACTGGTTAACTTGCGTCAAGAGCCAGCGCAGTTTAAATTGCGAGAACCGCGAGATATGCGTATTGTCGGTGAAAAGGTAACTCTATAGTTTGAACCTAGATTCCGCAGTTGAACGTTTACAGGTCAATATAACATTATAAATTTATTAAATATATTAACTACACTGCAGTTCACCCTCTGGGTCAGTCACTGCAACCTGTATTGCACGCCCTTTTGCACTGCTTTGCTATATGAAACATTTCCCAAAGGGAACAACCATTTGGGAAATGTTTCATTACGCAATTCAGCACAAAATGACGCACACTACAGGCTGCTCAACTGCGGATTCTAGGTTGAATT
>CALZHW010000276.1:0-1574 GCA_945787125.1 uncultured Ectothiorhodospiraceae bacterium | reverse complement strand
TTAGCCTCACTAATGAGTCAATCGGGACTGGTTAACTTGCGTCAAGAGCCAGCGCAGTTTAAATTGCGAGAACCGCGAGATATGCGTATTGTCGGTGAAAAGGTAACTCTATAGTTTGAATTGCGTTATAGAAAGTCAGAGTAGTTGCTTACCAATACATGTCTACGACTTTATATAAAACCCGTCCGGTGCAAAAGTAAAACCAAACTTCAATTCACGATCTTTGTCGGCTAGCAACATGTTTGGGTGTAATTCAAGATATTCATGGATTGCTTCATAAGGTCCTTCACCATGTTGTGGGCGAATTGGGTGGCCGTTGACGCATGTGTCTTCCACAACGACATAGTCGCTTTTTTTCAGAAGTGGGATAAAAGCATTTAATTCTCGCACCACATGATCTTTACTATGATCAGAATCAAGAATAAGGAACAATGGTTTTCGAACTTCTGGTAGTGATCTTATAATTGCATTTGCCATATTAGCAGCACCACTATCGCCAATGATAAATTTCAAACGAGGGTGAGGCGGCGCTGTATTTGACTCAGAATCAATATCAACACTGATGACGATACCCTCAGCATCTTTCGCTTCAAGTGCATCAGCAAAAAAAAGTCCTGATCCACCGTGTCTCGATCCAGTTTCAACAACCCAGCCTATATCATGAGTATGGATGATTTCCTGATAATTCCACATGTCTGATACGCTTTTAAGTGTACGGACACCTCTGTATTCTACATTTTTCCATACATTGGAATCATGATACCAGTGCATATAGTTATTAGTTATACCATTTAGCATACAATACTCCGGTTAATTAATTTGATTAGATCAAAGCATTGTTTATGCCGATGAGGGAAGATGTTGAAATTTATATGACGCCTTCATTAAACCCTGTAGGGTGCGTCCACGCACCAGCGAAATCCGCAAGCGCCCCCAAAAAATCAGAACCAGCTGATAGACAAGCAGGATATAATATTTCCGGGCAACCCAGAGATTTATGGTGCGTAAAACGCACCCTACGCTGGCTTTTGTTCATTTACGATTTTAAATGCTCATTGCCATTGATTAATTCGATCGACTAATATAATTAATTGATCCAATCCCTCTGGCAGCTCATGATAAGCCTGTTTTTTTAGCGAGAACTCAAGAGTACTTGCCAGTTCGGTCAATGACGGGTAACCAAAGCCACCACCCATTCCTTTGAGGTCATGGAGGCAGGCAGCGAGGCCTTGCCAATCTTGAGTGAGGTAATTATCGTTTATCGACTCTAGGCGTGCCGGCAGCTGATCGACAAAACGTCTAATCAGAAGTATGTAGTCTTCATCCTCATCCTCATCGTCATCTAATATCGGGGCGAGTGGGATGATCTCTGAGTGGTTCTTATCCAAGGTTTGGAGATGCATGTCTAAGGTGGAAAAGAAATCTTTCCACTTAATAGGCTTGGTGAGAAAGTCGTTACTTCCGGCGGCTCGACAGTTGGCGATATCGTTGGTAGTGGCATTGGCGGTGAGCGCGACAATGGGTGTATTACACCCTTGTCGGCGTAGTTGTCGAGTGCTTTCGATACCATCCAT
>CALZHW010000275.1 GCA_945787125.1 uncultured Ectothiorhodospiraceae bacterium | reverse complement strand
TATCGCTTAAAGATAGTTCAGGACAACAATGGTTTCTGATCGGTGCAGGCGTAGTAATCGGCAGCGTGATTTTAGGATTGATATTGCCACACCTGCGTTTTCGCCGCCGCCAAAGCTGGAGTTCTCTGTAAAAGCTGCCGTCTGAAATCGATATAAAGTGGTGATTTTCCGCGATCCCTCGCAGGTGAATGCCGCTAAAGCGTTAATAGACAAACAGAGGCGCCCTAGGAGCCTGTCCGAGAATGGATAGCCTCCTAGTTCACTACTCTATGATTCGATGGGTCGCCTGCCATCAAAGGCGCGTGACAAGGTACCGGTATCCACATATTCCAGTTCGCCCCCTAGCGGCACGCCGTGGGCAATTCGGGAAACCTTGATATTATGTTTATTCGCTAAATTAAAAATAAAATGCGCCGTGGCTTCACCCTCAACTGTTGGGTTGGTCGCTATGATCACTTCGCTAATAGACTCAGTGGCAAATCGTTGCTCTAAAAAACTCAAGCCGAGCTCTTCCGGGCCGATGCCATCCAGTGGCGACAAATGCCCCATCAGCACATAATACAAACCTTTAAAACCCGTCGCTTGCTCAACGGCCAATAAATCAGCCGGGCCTTCCACAATACTCAGCAAGCTTTGATCTCTCGCTGGATTTGCGCAAATCTGGCAAATTTCTGTCTCGCTGAACGTGCGGCATTTTTTACAATGACCTATTTTTTCAAGTCCTTCCTGAATTTTCAGCGCTAATCGTTTGCCGCCATGACGATCACGCTCCAAAAGATGAAATACCATCCGCTGCGCCGACTTGGGCCCAACACCAGGCAAACAACGCATGGCATCCATTAATTCATTTAATAACTTCGACATAAGGGTTAGCCCGTATATTTCATGAATTCACGAGATTATCGCAAAGAGATTTGATTTTACAGAAGATTATCTGATTGAGCGCCGTACCCGTGCGTACGGTCGATTGAAGATAATCTTTTGTAGAATCAAAGATCAAGCGAAAAATCGTGTAATTCATGAATTATCCGGGTTAGAACGGCAGCTTCATACCTGGTGGCAATTCCATCCCACCGGTAACACCGGCCATACGCTCTTTTGTCGTTTGCTCAACTGCACGAACCGCGTCATTAACCGCCGCCGCCAACAGATCTTCCAACATTTCTTTATCTTCTTCCATTAATGCAGGGTCAATTGTCACCCGTTTAACATCATGCCGGCCTGTCATAACAACTGACACCATGCCACCACCCGCTGAGCCATTAACTTCGAGATTTGCAATTTCTTCTTGCGCTTTTTGCAGGTTCTCTTGCATTTGTTGCGCTTGTTTCATTAAATTACCGATTCCACCTTTCATTTTCCACTCCTCCTCAAAAATCGTGTACAGTTAATCTTCATTTTTTTCTAAAGTCCGGCCTCAAGGCTTAACAAGACGCACAGAATTGGTATCCAGCTTAGTATTAAAAACTTCTTCTATTGATTTAATATTCGGGTCTTCAGATATCGTGACAACCGCTTCTTGCAATTCATTCTGCTGTTGCTTTTCGGCTTTTATTGCTGGCGTTTCTTCCTCTAGCGTGGCTTCTATCAATTGGATTTTAATTGTCTCAGCATAAAATTGTGACAACGCTTGCTGCAAGCGCTGCAACACGGACTCGCCTACCATGTTTGCATTGCTGGGAGACAATTTTAATTTCACCAAATTGCCTTCTTTACTCACCAATATACTGTTGGCCACCACTTGGCGCGCAATACCTGATACCGGCAATTGTGCCACAATATTGTCCCAAGTAATATCCGACGCCGCTTCAGATGCCTTTTGCACAGCAGGCGGTATCGTTGGCACAGGACTTGACTTGTTAATTTGCTGCTTAATCGCTGCCGCCGGTGAAGCAGACTCACGCTTGGCAATTGGCTTCTCTATTGCTGGCGTAAGCTTTTTTGCTGGGCGCTCATCAGAGCCGTTATCCTGTGGTCTGAAGGCATACATGCGCAACAAAATCATTTCTAACCCAGCGCGCGGGTCCATCACCAATGGCAAGTCTTTTTGACCGAGCAAAGCAATTTGATAATACAGCTGGACATCTTCCGCGGTGAGTTTTTCAGCCAGTGCAATAATCCTTGCCTGATCCTCCTCAAGCACACCGGGAACCGCTTGTGCCACTGCCAGAGTATGTAATACGGAAACCAGCTCAGCCAGTACATTGGCATAAACACTGCCTGACTCGGCGAGTAGCTGCACTTGTTTTAACAGCTTTTCTGGGTCATTTTCCAGCAGTGCTTCAATAATGGCATAAATTTCGGTACGCTCAATTGTGCCTAACATGTCACGCACATCCGCATCCATAACACGGCCATTACCGTGTGCGATCGCTTGATCTAATAAACTCAAAGCATCGCGCATACTGCCCGTCGCAGAGCGTGCAATCAATTTTAACGCCTCGGGCTCGGTAGGGATATTTTCCTGTCCCAGGACAAATTGCATATGCCCGCAGATTTTATCTACCTCAATGGTTTTTAAATTAAACTTTAAACAACGCGATAAAATGGTAACGGGTAATTTTTGCGGATCAGTCGTTGCGAGAATAAATTTAACATGCGGCGGTGGTTCTTCCAGGGTTTTTAACAGTGCATTAAAACTATGGGTAGTCAGCATGTGTACTTCGTCGATCAAGTAAACCTTAAAACGCCCACGGGTTGGTGCGTATTGCACGTTTTCCAGTAACTCACGAGTTTCATCCACCTTGGTTCTGGAGGCCGCATCTACTTCGAGCAAATCAACAAAACGGCCTTCATCAACTTCCAAACAACTGGTGCATTTGCCGCAAGGCGATGCGCTGACCCCTTGCTCGCAGTTTAATGATTTGGCAAAGATTCGACCGAGTGTCGTTTTACCCACCCCGCGAGTGCCACTGAACAAGTAGGCATGATGCAAACGATTATTATCCAGGGCATGAATTAATGCTTGCAAGACATGTTTTTGTCCAACGACTTCGGAAAATTGGCGAGGTCGCCATTTGCGCGCTAAAACCTGATATGTCAATATGCCTCCAAAACCCAAGATATGGCGAAATAAATCGATTCAATACTAACCCGGATTATAGCGATTTACTGCTGGAAATTCATCACAACAGCGAAGATAAAAAAATGAGTGGTGGCGGCCTACACCCGCCACACCCCGGCACCCGAGTCCACTGCTACAGCTGCTCCCTTCCGGGTCTGACTGGGTTCACGGTCTATCGTTGCGAGGGGACCGATATAGGCCACCATTGATATGCAGCCGGAGATATCAGTTAAACACAAAGACTTCCAGCTGAAGGGCTGGGATTATGCGCAATCCACCAAGGTAAATCAATAGAAAGACGGAGAAAACTCTTATTTATCGAAGACTTTGACTCGACAATTAAACCATTGTGCGATTTAGCATCAAGGTAACTGCTCAGCGTGTTTAGATTTTGTTTCAGATCGAGGCGTTTTCCCAAGGAGAGAGGGTGCCGCGTAGAGAAAGCAAATAGTGAAATATGTAACCGATTGAGTACGAAAACAACGCTGATATGGGACAAAAGATGAATACGCTGAGTAGTTGCTGAGTAGTTACGCAGCAAGAATATCAAGCCGTCAGTTGTTCCAGTTTGAATAATTCATTCAACGCTTCGTCAGCATTGCTGCCACATAGCTCAATAGATGCTTTAAAATCGGCACAAACTGCAGGTCTCGCACTGTCAGCGAAAATTTTGCACAG
>CALZHW010000274.1 GCA_945787125.1 uncultured Ectothiorhodospiraceae bacterium | reverse complement strand
AATTAGATAGGAATTGATAACACCGTAGTCCTGATATATTGCTTGAGCAGATTTCCGCTCCAGAGGATCGAGTAAAATCTGCAAGCCTGCACGCAAGTGATGACCGTTGGTTCCCCCCTGTACTTTACCTTGCCCAGAAATCTCTTGTCGATAGTTAAAACGGGTATAACCACCGCCAAAATAAGGCACGAGCCACTGCTCTTCGGAAAATCGAGCACGGTACAATAGAAAAATATCAACCGGCACAATATGATAACGCACTGATCCGCCCTTCAATTCACTAATGGGTAATCTTCCCGTGCCTTTATCAACACCATAGTTCATGGCAACCCCGAGATCGATCACAGAAAAAAAACGCCTTGCAAAAGCGACGCTTATCTCCGGCATTTTCTGACTACCATAATAGGTTGACCAGTTTTCGTCGACCGGTTCAAATACACCGGCACTAAATTCAAATGACCACTTGGGTTCAGCAGCAAAGCTGCCCGACATCAAAAAACAACTCGCCACAAGCAGGCTCACGCTGGCCATAATATTATTCATTTTTATCATATTTTTCTCACTATTAAACAACACAGCCGATTTATCAGCGCCAATACAAGCAAGCAATAAAACGTTAGCGTGAGCATAAACCACAACAACGAATATTCTAACAACTCTAACATAGTAACAATGGGTAATAACGCCCAACGCACCAGTGTTTTAAGGTTATTATTATGTTCGATATAATTCGCCAAGTAAGGACTGTGTTTGTAGTAAGCGGCAACAAAGGCCTGACCTGGTGTGTTTGTCAATAAATATTGATCACGAAACTGCCGCAGAACCAACACTTCATTCGCTGAATAATAACCAAAGGCTGCCGTTGCTATAAAGCAGCCTTCATTCGGCAACGCCGGGTACGCAACAATCATTTCAGGCTGCCGACTGATTTTATTGGATTCTTCACTGCGCTGGGGCTCACCTGCGTCATCAAATTTATCAGCATAGATAAAAAAACTTTCAGTTAATTCTAAATCTGAGCTTTCATCGGTATAAGCTGCAATTTGAAAATAATGGCGCAATTGCGATTCCGCCTTCACCCATACATCATAAGTGACATTATTATCAAGCCCTGATATTTCGAGACTCGTACCTGGATCATCGATGGGATCATTTTCCCGCCCGGTATAATAAAGCCAATAAAGGCTCGCCTTATCAACTGCGGTCCATTGCACCAACAGTTTACGGTCACGCGGTAAAACCGACGTCAGTACAGGCGCCGCAGGTATTTCTGCTTGAGCCGCCAGTCCGCTTATCGTTTCAACCAAGGTTCCATTCACCTCCGTAGCCGAATTGATTTCGATTATATCAACAGAAATATCTTCTCGTGAATCCGAGTCATTCAAATTGATCAATGGGAATTCGGAATGATAAATCTTGTAACCGGTAATTTCCCGCGCCCCATTGTGCGACCATTCTAGACTAATAGTTAAATCACTATCGTTGCCAGTTGACGTTAGGCTTTGAATTTCAATTGCAGCTGGAATTCCATCAGCTTGATCGCCTCCATAGGCTCCATAGACAACCTCATTGTTCGAACCTTGGTTTTCCACACAGTCAGAATCTCGCGTTAAATGAAAATCATTATTGTCTTCATCGACGAAACCAATATCTGCCGTGCTGAGTCTTCCCGACCTTTCTACCTGAGCGGTATCACCTGGCGCCAATTGACCGAAACAATTATCATCGACGTTAATAAAACTCTGATTATCAATCTCGATAATATTCTGCTCAAATATATTTTTCTGAATATCACCGCCAATCTCATTTTGATTCTTGACTGCTATATCATTCTCATAAAACACATTTTGCTGGATTGAGACCCCTGGCGTATCACCAGTCTCAATCGCAACGTTAACTAAGCCATTATTTTCATTGAACCCCAAATGAAATACATTATTAAGAATTTCAAGAGTGGTGCCCGCGCTATCTCGCACAAGAATTGCCTGCTTAGCATCCAGGAATGTTATGTTTTGTATGTCGGCATTCACGCTACTATCAACAGAAATTATTGGCTGGTCAGGGTTCGCAGGCCTGAAAATCACATCTTTGGTAGAGCGGCCTTGCAGCGTGATATTTTTGTTAAGCTGTAGATTTAATTCGTACTCACCAGGCTCAAATAGCAAAACATCATCATCCTGCGCCTCGTTGTCAATTTTTGACTGGATATTATCGTCATTGCCCACACTAATCTCTGCTGCAATAACAAGCTGACCAAAGCTCAATAAAATCAACAATAAAGCCAACAATAAAATGTTATTTTTCATTCATCTCGATCCATTGTTTGATTTTTAGTAATTCATTTTGGTGCCATTTTATGGCATCTTCACCCATTAATAGCTTATCGCAGACACCTAGCTCATACAACGCTTGAAAAAAGCCGGGGCGTGGAATATCTCCTTTTTTTTGTACGACTAAGGCAGCAAAAACAGGTTGATTACGTGCATTATCACGTGTTATAGATTGTTCCAGTAATGCAGTGACTTGCGCAATAATCGGCGATGTGGTCACCCCTAGTTTTTCCGCAAAAGCTTGATAACTCATGCACTCCAGGTTTCTAGCATTCTGCCGTAAAAGTTGCTCAGCAGCTGTCGTTAAGTCCGTTACTTTCTCAGCTCCACTCATTTTATAATCATCAGTTCGTAGGTATAAAAATCAAATTCTACAGGAAATCGCGCTGCACCGAGTTAGCGCTCGTAGTGGCAAGGCCTTATCGAGAGTGTTGGCAGCAGGGATGCTGCCGTCAAGCCTACATGGACGTATTCACGGCGTCTCTCGGTAAGGTTTTGTCGCTACGGGTGCTGGAAGGTGGCACTTTTGCAACTTTGAACTCCGATTGTGAGTGATAATCTATGACTCTGCCCTCCATTGATCGATTAATAGATGGGACGAACTTTATAGCCCTTATCAGACAGCAATTTTATAATGCCCTGCTTGCCGGGCAGATGCAATGCTCCAACAGCAACAAATACATTACCTTGTTTAAGTATAGGAATCATGCGTTCAACCATGCGATGATTACGTTCAATCAATAAGCGCGCTGTGAAAATTTTCGCGATCTCAGGCTCCAGGTAGTCGGTATATTTTTTGTTAAGAGACTCGATTTTCGCCATATCTCTTGTCAAATATAACTGGATAGCTTCATCAAGCATGACGTCCATTTCGGCCTGATTATCCAGGGTAACTTTCAATAAAGAAATTTGGGTTTGCAGACTCATTTTATCAAAGACATCTAATTGCTCTTTGATGGACTCAAGAGCATGGATTGTTTTATTTTGTTGCTGCGCTTGCTGATACAGTATTGCGTCAAGAAATTCACCGGTTTCTGCTTCCGGCATATTCAATACCGTGAAAACCGCCCACGGCTTCATGCGTGCTACCACATCAGCAGGCATGCCGCGAGCAGACATTGCCGTTAAAGTACGGCCATAAAGGTCTTTATTTAAGACCTCATTGAGTGAGCGACCATCAGTGAAATATAGATAACTGGCGACAGCTTGCGAGGAAGCCGCATCCAGCTCCACTTCCAGCACAAAAATTTTGGCATTATCAAAAGCTTCTTTGACAGGACCAGCTATTTTCGTAACACGTGGGTCTTCTGAGTGTATAGTGCCGAAAAGGAAACTTTTAACGGCTAACTGCGGGGATTCGATTTCCCATAACAATCCCGTACTGAGCGATTCACTATTTGAGGGAACCGCTGCACAAGAAAGTA
>CALZHW010000273.1 GCA_945787125.1 uncultured Ectothiorhodospiraceae bacterium | reverse complement strand
CTACCTATCCATGCCCGGCGGTAGCCAGGTTATCATGACAGCGATGGGCGGAACCGGCGTTATCTTTTTAGGTCTATCGGCTTACGCCCTGGCAACCAAGAAAGATTTCAGCTTTTTAGGTGGAATGCTGTTCGCTGGCTTTATGGTGGTATTGATCGCCGCACTTGCTAACATCTTTTTAGCAATACCCGGCTTACAACTCGCCATCTCAGCCGCTGTAATTTTAATCATGAGTGGTTTCATCCTGTTTGACACAAGCCGTATCGTCAACGGCGGTGAAACAAACTACATCATGGCAACCGCTGGTTTATACTTGAGCATTTACAACATCTTCGTAAGCTTATTGCATATTCTAGGCGTATTCAGCAGCGACGATTAATACCGCGAGACAAACAAAAAAAAAGCCCCGAAAACCGGGGCTTTTTTTTTAGGCCAGGGATGGCCTTATGTCGTGAAGCACATGGATGTGCGAGAACGACGGAGCCAAGGATGGCCTGCATGCCGTGGGCGCATGGATGCGCAACCAAATGCGTGCCAGTGTTAAACCGCTAGCCACCGTAGGGTGCGTTTTACGCACCGCAAATCTCTGGATTGCCTGGGAGTCTTTCATCCTGATTGTGTAGAAGTCAGCTGTGATTTTCAGGGGCGTTTGCGGGTTTCGCTGGTGCGTGAGACGCACCCTACAGGGTTTCGATAGTTTCTGTTGGGGTTCGCAAAAAAATGCTCACCCCCTGCAGAAGTAAATTAATAATTCTAAACACTACAAAAAGGAGCCTCAAATGGAAGGCATGGAAATGATGGACTCAGGTGGCTTGGATTGGATGAAAATTATTTCAGCCATCGCCTTAGGCGCAATGATCATTTACTTACTACCCCGCGCAAAAGCAATGATGCAAGCCAGCGCGGAAGCAGAAAACAAAGACTGGAAAGGTGTCTTGATTCCAATAGCGGGAGTTGTACTATTTGTGATCTTTTTAATCGCCATGGTACGATAATATAGTGCGGTAGCTTTGGTTTGCTAGCCATGGTTTGCTAACTTCGCCCTCGTTCCAACGCTCCAGCGTAGGAATGCAGACGGTACACCGACGAACGATGCATGAGTCTTCACCACGTCACTCAGGTGCATCGCTCATCGCTTAAGGCGAAAAGCATTCGACCTTACGCCGGAAAAACACCCGTCGACAAATACCGATCCCCGCGATCACATATAATCGCAACAATTGTCGCATTCTCCACTTGCGCCGACAACATCAAAGCCGCAGCAACAGCACCCCCGGAAGAAATTCCGCAAAATATCCCCTCTTTTGCCGATAACAATCGCGTAGTATTTTCTGCGTCTTCCTGACTTACATCAATGGTTTGATCCACCCGAGTTGCTTCAAAAATTTTCGGTAAATATTCTTTTGGCCAACGGCGAATACCGGGGATACTAGCGCCCTCCTGAGGCTGCACACCCACGATTTGCACATCAGGATTCTGCTCTTTTAAATAACGCGAGGTTCCCATTATCGTGCCTGTTGTTCCCATCGCACTGACAAAATGTGTCACTGTGCCCTCCGTATCACGCCAAATTTCAGGGCCAGTGCCTTCATAATGCGCTTGCGGATTATCCATATTGCCAAACTGATCCAACACGATCCCCCGCCCCTCCACTTCCATCGCCTTAGCCAGATCACGCGCGCCTTCCATACCTTGCTCACGACTAACTAAAAGAATATCCGCGCCGAACGCCTTCATAGTGCCACGTCTTTCCGCACTCATATTCTCCGGCATGATCAACAGCATCCGGTAACCTTTAATCGCCGCTGCCATTGCCAGCGCAATACCAGTATTACCACTTGTCGCTTCAATAAGCGTGTCGCCGGGTTGAATATCGCCCCGCATTTCTGCGCGCTGTATCATACTCATTGCCGGCCGGTCCTTCACTGAACCTGCAGGATTATTACCCTCAAGCTTGGCCAACAACGTATTGCTGCCATTAGGATTAATCCGCTGCAGTTTTACCAATGGGGTATTGCCGACATAAGCCTCAAGGGTTTTGTAGTGTGGCATTATTATCTCCGAATTTTCTTCTCTATCATTTCCAGCCAATCTGCATACACAAAACGAGTGACAAACCACCCCAGAAATACACCTGATGTATTCGCCACCATATCGGCAAACTCCAAATGCCGATAGCCCAAATTATATTGCACAAACTCCAGCGCAACGCCCATCACAATTAATCCGCTAGCAGGCTGCCAATAATAATCTTTACGATAGATTTGCCCAAACCAATAAAACAAACAAAAATATCCCAACATATGAAATATTTTGTCACCAAATTGAATGCCGGACGTATCCGGCGGACTCGACGTGGTTGACAAATAAACAACCATCGCCATACCAATAAACCCAATCCCAAACCACACCTTTAAAAACTTCAGCTGTTTACATCGTTGCATAAATTAAACGTATTCATTCCTTCAAATTTTCAGTTCACTACTGCTCTACCGGCTCACAACAACGAATTTTGTAAGCGCCTCAATAAAACCACCAAACCATCGCTGATTTTTTTAAACGTTTACGCTGCCCAAGTGTTAGGGTTTGACGACAATTTATTGTCATGTTGCGACAATAAATTGAAAAGTCGCTCTATTATATTGAAATATCAAAAAATAATCCTAAACTATGAAGCAAATCACTTAAATTTACCTATAAATATAGTGTAATATATGTGTATTAAGGAAACACGCAATCAATGGCGTAATATGTGCCTTACTAACTTGAAGATAATGAAAATATATCAGAGCATGACTGACTGATTATTTTGTCTGCACTTACCGGCACAACTATTCTGTGGTCAGTGCAGGAGATCTAGCCGGGAGTCTTTTAGATACTCGCCATGATTGGCATTAACGACAGCCGTTTTAAATTTAAAGATTAATGATTCCGTTTTGAAAAAAATAATGAACAAGCAATCACTGCAGATGAAAATTGGTTGAAAATATTTAAAGCAAATATAAGTAAAATGCGCAGCTAGATACAAAAAAATAACCAACAACTAAAATAGAAATCGCGCAAATACAACTGAGATCGAAAAATATATGGAAATACCAGCAAATTATAGAGAGAAGACATCAGTTTTATTTGAGGCTTTATGCAACAATAACTTACTATCGCTCCATAAATCGCTCACCCATCAATCTAAGCAATGGGTAATTATGCTTGCTCGTGGAAATCGCATTAATATTAATGTACTCTACCCGCATGAAATATCCTCGCATTTCTTCCTTAAAAACAGAGCACTTACAGAAAAACAGCAGGTGATGATATGTTATTAATCAGTGCTCTAATTTCATTTCTATTAACTTGCTTACTCATTTGGACGTTAACGCCCGTCGCCCACAAAATTAAACTTCTCGACAGCCCTGGCGGCAGAAAAAAACACGACGGCAATATCCCACTAATCGGCGGCATCGCCATGTATTTTGGTCTACTGGTCGGAATACTCGTCACGGGAGATAATATTGGAGACTTCAAAGGTTTGCTCATTGCAGGCGGGCTTCTGCTTGTCATAGGCACAATAGACGATTACATCGATCTTCGCCCATCAGCTCGATTTCTTGCACAAGTGCTTGCGGGATTAATCATTATATTCGTTGATGGCGCCAAGTTACTCGACTTAGGCAATTTATTTGGTGACGGCAATGTCGAACTTCATTGGTTTTCTACAATATTCACACTGGTCGCTATTGTTGGCGTCATCAACGCCACTAACATGT
>CALZHW010000272.1 GCA_945787125.1 uncultured Ectothiorhodospiraceae bacterium | reverse complement strand
TGTCTTACTGGCCTAATACCAAAAAAATCCTGGTGCTGTGTGGCAATGGCAATAATGGCGGCGACGGTTATGTTATTGCTCGACTTGCCCGGCAGCGAAATATCGAGGTTGATGTCATTCAGCTGGGTGATGTTAGCCGTCAGAGTGATGTTGCCAGGCAGGCGCGTGAAGCCATGGAGCATGAAGGGGTGATAGCTGTTGCGTTTGCGCAGCAAGATTTTAATGGCTATGACATAATCATTGATGCACTGCTGGGGATTGGTCTGCAGCGGGAAGTGAGTGGTGAATTCAAATCGGCGATCAATGCGATTAATGCCAGTAAGACTAATACTTGCAAAACGCCGGTAGTTGCACTTGATGTTCCTTCTGGTCTGGATGCGGATACGGGGAAAACTCTTGGTGCTGCGGTTGTCGCCAATCTAACAGTATGTTTTATTGCAAGAAAACAAGGTTTATATACCAACGACGGCAAAACCTGCTGTGGCGATATTCACTTCGATGCGTTGGCTGTACCTGACAAGGTTTTAGCAGCGGATAACCCGAGTGCTTATCTCATCGACGAGTTAGCGGGTAGCCCTTTGTCTAATAGATGGTTTGACAAATGGTTTGACAAGCGCCCCGCAAATACGCACAAAGGCGATTATGGCCATGTGTTGGTGATTGGTGGCGCACCCGGCATGAGTGGAGCCGTTCGTCTGGCAGCCATTGCAGCAATGCGTAGCGGTTGCGGTTTGGTGTCTGTTGCGACACATCCTGAACATGCGATGCTCATCAATAGTTATCATCCGGAGATCATGAGTCATGCGGTGCAGTATGTGGACGAATTAGATGTTTTAATGGCTAAAGCGGATGTCATTATTATGGGGCCGGGGTTTGGCCAATCCACCTGGGCGGAAACATTGTTTGCTCATTGTATAACCACAGAGAAGCCGCTGGTGATTGATGCTGATGGCTTGCGTTTGCTCGCTAAAAAACACCTAAGAGCCGATAATTGGATATTAACACCACATCCTGGCGAAGCGGCTGCGTTGTTAAATACAACGATCTCCGCCGTGCAGGCTGATCGATTTACTGCCTGCCGGGCATTAAATGATCGCTATGGTGGCATTGCTGTGTTAAAAGGGGCGGGAACATTGACAGCCGATGCCAATGAAATCTACGTCAACGGCAATGGCAACCCTGGTATGGCCTGCGCGGGTATGGGCGATGTATTAAGTGGGGTGATTGCGAGTTTTTTAGCGCAATCAAAAAAGCGCAATGTTGATGACCTTGAACGGGTTTGTTTAGCAGTTTATACGCATGCGTGGGCTGGTGATTTGGCTGCTACAGACTTGGGCGAAAATGGTTTGATGGCGACGGACTTAATTCCTTATTTAACAAAGATTATTAATCAACGTGTATAACTTTGAATTAAACCTGGCAGGTGAGTCTGAGACGTTGCGCTTAGGCAAATTATTAGCAAATGCCTGTCAGCTCGGTGATGTGATTTATTTGCACGGTGAACTCGGCGCGGGAAAGACAACCTTGGTTCGCGGATTCATGTGGGGAAAAGGGCATGTGGGTACGGTAAAAAGCCCTACGTATACCTTGGTGGAACATTATACATTGGCGCAGCAGTCTGTTTACCATTTTGACCTGTATCGACTGGGAGATCCCAGTGAATTGGAATATATGGGAATTCGAGATTACTTTCAAGGCAGCGCGATTTGTCTGATTGAATGGGCTGAATATGGAGCAGGTTATTTGCCAGACGCTGATGCGGAAATCAAAATTTTGCATGTCGATGCTGGCCATCGGCAAGTGCAATTTACCGCCAACTCATCACGCGGAAAGCAGATTTGCCTCAGTTTGGAAGAGAGTTTTGGTCTATATACTGCATCAGAAGCAAAATAATGTTTGTTTTCGGTGCATTTTGGGATTAAATTTTACAATAATCTATAAACTACCGATAATACTCAAAATTCATTTGAGTAACTAACATTAAAATTGGGGTGATCGTCGATTTATTGACGAAATAAGGTTTCATGAATTTGAGTCGAGTTCGGCAATTCTTTCGGTTTCTGGTTTTATTTACCGGCCTGTTATTGGCTGGAATGCCGTTCGTCAGCGCTAACTCAAACGTGGTGAAAGATGTTTTTTTCGTTGAAAAAGATAACGTCACTAAAATCATTTTTAATCTCAAAGACAAGGCACAATACAAAACATTTCGCTTAACCAATCCGAATCGAATCGTTGTAGATCTTAAGCAGACTCAGTTGCAAGCCAACCTGCCCAAGGCAAACGGTAAAACCGGCATTGTCAGGAGAATACGTTCAGCACAGCAAAAAAATAACACCCGGCGGTTCGTGATTGATACGCAGGGAAAAGTGCAGTATGAAACCTATCAGCTTAAACCGCACAAGAAATTTGGTCATCGACTCGTGGTAGCCTTGAACAAGAGCAATAAAAAAAATATCAAACCTAAAGCTAAAGCGGTGCCCAAGGTTACAGAGAAACTTATACCTAAAACACCTGTAGCGATCGAAAAACAAACACCAATTGTCAGAAAGCCGACACGCGATATCGTTCATCGAGATATTATCATTGCCATTGATGCAGGACACGGGGGGCAAGATCCAGGTGCCACCGGAAAAAATGGAACACGAGAAAAAGATGTGGTCTTGCGCATTGCTCGTAAAATGAAAGAGCACATTGATAGGCAGCCAGGTATGCGGGCGATACTGATCAGAGACAGTGACCATTTTATTGTATTACGTGACCGCATCAAAATTGCGCGTAAAGCGAAAGCGGATATGTTTCTATCTGTTCACGCAGACGCTTATCAAAATAGAAATGTTAGAGGTTCATCGGTTTATGTTTTGTCCGAACGTGGAGCAAGTGACGAGGCATCCAAATGGTTGGCCAACCAGGAAAATGCGGCTGATTTGATGGGCGGGGTGAGTCTGGTTGATAAAGATGAAACTTTGGCAAGAGTATTGCTTGATTTATCACAATCGGCAACGATAGATGCTAGTAGTAAGGTTGCGGACAGTGTATTGACAGAAATACGTCAGGTTGCCCCCGTGCATAAAAACTCGGTGCAATATGCGCGTTTTGTGGTGCTGAAGTCACCGGATATTCCATCAATTTTAGTTGAGACTGCTTTTATTTCTAATCCTCGCGAAGAGCGTCGGTTAAATGATGCGGTGTATCAAAATAAGTTAGCGAAGGCTATGACAAAGGGTATTCGCAACTATTTTTCAAAAAACCCACTGCCGAATACTTCATTGGCGCAAGTCGATCAAGCGCTTAAAGTCCGTCCAGGTGATACACTGTCGGATTTGGCGCAGGTGCATCGCGTTTCGATTGCACAGCTCAAACGTATTAATAATCTGAAAACTGATAAATTAACTATCGGTCAAACATTACGAATTCCCTTCTAACCCACTAAATTGGACTATTTTACGAGATGGTAAGGACCGGCCCCATCAAGCTCGCCTTGATAATGACTGTAATCATGGGTATCGCGCTTGGTTTTCTGTACTTGTTGGAACGGCAGAAAATTTATGCCGCACTCAAAGAAAACTCTCGCAATTTAGTCAATCAAGAAGTTTTCTATCATCAGCAGCTTGGCCAGGAATGGGATAAAAATCTTCGTCATTTAATGACGCATGGTAATATGCGTTTGTACTTAAAAGCTTATTCGAAAAATTCTAAAAATATTCCTAAAGTCTACACAGAAGCTCTGGAAAAACTGTTTACTGAAATTACATTGTATAAAAGTAATTTCATTCGTC
>CALZHW010000271.1 GCA_945787125.1 uncultured Ectothiorhodospiraceae bacterium | reverse complement strand
GGATCGTATTTTTTGATTTCCATTTTCTCAGGCATGGTACGCTTATTTTTTGTGGTTGTATAAAAGTGACCGGTACCAGCGGAAGAGACTAATTTGATTTTATCGCGCATATTCTATTCTCCAGCTTAGATTTTTTCGCCACGTGCTCGCAATTTTGACACAACTTGATCAAATCCAAGCTTATCAATAATACGCATACCCTTCGCACTTACGCGAAGACGCAACCAACGGCTCTCTTTTTCTGACCAAAAACGATGAATGTGTAAATTCGGCAAAAAGCGTCGCTTGGTTCTGTTATTTGCATGAGAAACATTATTACCTGTGAGCGGGCGTTTCCCTGTAACTTGACAAACTTTAGACATCACAACTTCTCCAATTAATTCGGTATCGCGCTCTATCAGGCGAAAGGCCGCATTTTATATCAAAAAGCACCACTTATTGCAACCTTAACGCTGAATAAAACCTATATTTTTTCACTCACGATTAGCGCCCACAGCCACCATAGCTCATAGTAACCAAGACTTGACCGGAGTATTGGCGGCATAAATACCACTGCCAAGTCTGCAGAGATGGCTTTATGGCGACTCTCGTTATAGATTTTCACTGCAAGCAATACAAAGTGGCACCTTTGGGGGAATCCGTTTTAGTGCGGATTATGCGTGCAGAATTAAACAACCAACAACGTGATAAGGGATAAAACAGACAATCGTGAAAACATGAGGTTACTATACCCTAAAAGGTGACATTTACACCCACTGAAAATCCAGAATAATCATTGCTATAGAGTGTATAATCAACTTCAAGTGTAAACGAGCTTCCAACCATTTCACCTAACAATAACCCACCACCGAGACCGAAAGCGACCCCACCCTCTGCATTGAAGTCAGCCTGACCTGCCGTGGAACTACTGCGTTTTTCCTCACTGTAACTACTTGCCAACTTAGCTTTCAAATAAAATCTCTCAGTAAATAATTGTCGATAACTCACTCCTAAGGCAGCGATCCACAAAGTATATTCGCCCGTTTCAGTCATTTCCGTGAAGCCGCTCACACCCGATACGTCACGCGAATAAGAACCGCCGCCAAAGCTGCGATTATAATCGATTTCCACTGACCAGTGTGCGTCCAGGCCATAACCATAAGTCAGGCCAAGCGCCTGCAGAAAATCAGGGTCATAAGTATTATCATCTTTGAATTGAATGCCCGCGTCCACCATCCAATAAGACTGCCCGGCCTGTGTTTGCGCGCAAAAAACACTCAGCACCAAACTCAATAAACTGGCTGTTGAGCTAACTCGCTTCATTTCACATCCTTATTTGTCGTTAATTTATCCGGCTGCCCAACCGGGCTCTGGCTCACTAATAACATGATACCCACTGGCATAAATGTTCTATTACCTCAGGTTTCGACATTCATGGCAACCACGCCGACTGCTGATTACGGGAAATAGTTTGAACGCCGATAGTGAGTTACAATAAACCATGTTCAGCAAATGAATGCGTTTGATTACCACCAATAATAAGATGATCAAGCACTCGAATATCCATTAACGCCAACGCAGCCTTTAATTTTTTGGTAATGGAAATATCCGCCTGACTGGGTTTCACACAGCCGGAAGGGTGATTATGCGCAAAAATCAATGCCGCGGCATTGAGCTGCAAGGCTTGCTTTACGACTTCACGCGGATAAACACTGGCGCCGTCTATTGTGCCTTGAGAGAGCAATCGGAACTCAATGACGCGATGTTTGTTGTCTAAAAACAAACCCGCAAACACTTCATGCGAAAGATGTGACAAGTGCGCCAGTAAATAACGCCGGGTATCATCCGGACTGCTCATCACATCACCATCCTCGATGCATTCACCGAAATAACGCCGACTCATCTCCATCACCGCTTGCAGTTGCGCGTATTTTGCTATGCCCAGACCTTTAGCCATACAAAACCCGGCTTGATCCGCTTTTAGCAAACCGCGCAAACTACCGAATTCCGCTAACAAATTTCTCGCCAGATCAACAGCGGTTTGACCTTTAATGCCGGTGCGTAAAAAAATCGCCAATAACTCGGCATCGGAAAGCGCATTTGCACCTTTAGCAATTAATTTTTCTCTTGGACGATCATCCGCTGGCCAATCGGTGATAGGCATGGTTTTCCCTCTTATTAATTATAATTTTAGCCACTATTTCACACGGTATTTGTTTACCCGCACTTAAGCTTCAGTTCAATCTGGGTTAATCAGCCCTTGGTGAACACTTACTAACTAAGGTAAAATCTGCTCATGGACGAACATGGCGAAAGCAACCAAAAGATTTTATTGGGCATTACCGGCGGTATAGCCGCGTACAAAAGTGCGGAGTTAGTCAGACGCCTGCAGAATCAATCCTGCACAGTTAAAGTCGTCATGACAGCAGCCGCTGAAAAATTTATCGGCGCGCTCACCTTTCAGGCATTAACTGGCGAGCCCGTATATCACGACATGTATCAAAGCTCAGGCGACGCGATGGAGCATATTGAACTCGCTCGCTGGGCAGACAAGATTATTATTGCGCCAGCCAGCGCTAACTTTATCGCCAAACTCACCCATGGTTTGGCCGATGACTTATTGTCGACCTTGTGTCTGGCCGCAGAAGTGCCAATTTATGTCGCCCCGGCGATGAATCAAGCGATGTGGAAAAACCCCGCAACCCAAAACAACATATCCATTCTGCAGCAACGTGGCATTCACTTTCTCGGCCCGGATCAAGGCCAGCAAGCCTGCGGTGAAACTGGCCCTGGTCGGCTGCTCGATCCACAGGAGATTGCCGCACAACTATTGACATCACAACAGTCAACACAGCTGACAACAGGACAACGACTCGCTGGTAAAACGGTATTGATTACCGCCGGCCCGACCAAAGAAGCAATCGATCCGGTACGATTCATCAGTAACCACAGTTCAGGTAAAATGGCATATGCGCTCGCACAACAAGCACTGCAAGCTGGCGCAAATGTCAAACTGATTTCTGGCCCGACGAGCCTTACACCACCGGCGAAAGCCGAATTACATGCCGTTGAGTCCGCGCTGCAAATGCATTCCGCCGTCATGCAAAACATTCAAGACACCGATATATTTATTGCCTGCGCCGCAGTAGCCGACTACCGCCCGGCAACAGTGGCCGCCAATAAAATAAAAAAACAGGCCGATCATTTAAGCATTGAAATGTTACGCAATCCCGACATACTGACCGAAGTTTGCGCTCTCAAGCCTAAACCGCTGTGCATAGGTTTTGCCGCGGAAACTGAAAATCTGCTCGAAAATGCACAAAAGAAATTGAACGCCAAGAATGCTGATCTGATCATTGCAAACGCCGTCGGCAAAAATAAAGAGGGTGTTTCACTCGGATTTAATGCCGAAAATAATCATGCATATATTATTTCGAAAGATCACTGCATTGATCTTGGCAGCCACAGTAAAAATCAACTCGCCCATCAACTCATTAATCACATTGCAGAAGTTTATGAAAAAAAACATACAAGTTAAAATCCTTGATGCTCGCATCGGGACTGAATTCCCCTTGCCACAATACGCCACTGCTGGTTCAGCGGGCATGGATCTACGCGCCTGCATAACGGACAACATGCAAATCAAACCCGGAGAAACACAACTTATTCCAACCGGCATTGCTATTCACGTAGAAGATCCAGCGCTCGCCGCCGTGATACTGCCACGCTCTGGACTGGGACATAAACACGGCATCGTACTAGGCAATCTTGTCGGGCTTATTGACTCTGACTACCAAGGCCCACTGATGGTCTCTTGCTGGAATCGCAG
>CALZHW010000270.1 GCA_945787125.1 uncultured Ectothiorhodospiraceae bacterium | reverse complement strand
TGTAGGAGTGATTGCGGACAAAGGCGTCCATCAATGTCGAGTGCTTGTACTCGTCTATTGGTGGACGTTTTTTTTTGCAAAAAATGTATGGAGAAAAGAAATGCATGAAATAAGCAAGGTAGAAGTTGCCACAATTGATAAGAAGCATAATTTATTCAAACAGTCTATGTTGGCGCTTGCAACTTTTGCCGCACTTAGTTTTGGATTGACACACAGTGGTTCAAGTTTTGCCGAAGTTGGTGAACCTGAAAAAGAAGATCTTAAATTTGGTTTTATTAAACTAACTGATATGGCTCCTTTAGCCATTGCCTATGAAAAAGGGTATTTTGAAGATGAAGGTCTGTACGTAAAGCTTGAAGCACAAGCAAACTGGAAAGTATTGTTAGATCGAGTGATCGATGGTGAGCTTGATGGTGCTCATATGTTGGCAGGCCAACCACTAGGTGCAACGATCGGCTATGGTACTAAAGCACCGATTATCACGGCATTCAGCATGGATTTGAATGGTAACGCGATTACAGTATCAAATGACATTTGGGCTCAAATGAAAAAGCATGTTCCCAAACAAGCAGATGGCAAACCAGTGCATCCTATTAAAGCAGATGCATTAAAGCCAGTTGTTGAAAGCTTCAAGGATAAGGGCAAGCCTTTCAAAATGGGAATGGTATTCCCTGTATCAACACATAACTATGAATTGCGCTATTGGTTAGCAGCTGGTGATATTCATCCTGGTTACTATGCGCCGCACAAAGGTGATACGAGCGGAACTATCGATGCTGATGCATTGTTGTCTGTTACTCCTCCACCTCAAATGCCTTCTACCATGGAAGCTGGAACAATCTATGGTTACTGCGTAGGTGAGCCATGGAATCAACAAGCGGTATTTAAAGGAATCGGTGTACCAGTAGTAACTGACTACGAGATTTGGAAAAACAACCCTGAAAAAGTATTTGGCGTAAGCCAGGTTTGGGCAGACAAATATCCTAATACTCACATTCGTGTTGTTAAAGCAATGATTCGCGCGGCTAAATGGCTAGATGCAGAGAACAACAAAAATCGTCCTGAAGCGGTAAAAATATTATCAAAACCTTATTACGTTGGTGCTGATTACGATGTTATTGCAAACAGCATGACTGGTACGTTTGAATATGAAAAAGGTGATAAACGATCAGTGCCTGATTTCAATGTTTTCTTTCGATATAACGCGACTTATCCATACTACTCAGATGCGATCTGGTACTTAACGCAAATGCGTCGTTGGGGCCAAATTTCTGAGCATAAGCCAAATAGCTGGTACATGGATATTGCTAAAAAAGTCTATCGTCCAGACATCTACGCAATGGCTGCAAAAGAGTTGATTGCAGAAGGTCATGTTAAAGCGTCAGAGTTTCCAGATTTTGCAAAAGAATCAGGATTTAAAAAGCCACAAAAACATTTCATCGATAACATTACTTATGACGGAACAAAGCCTGTCGAATATTTAGAGAAATTTGAAATAGGCTTGAAGGAGAAGTCAGCGATATAAGCCCATCCCGGCGCGTGCCGATGCTTTAGTTCACCCAGGCTAAAGTATCGGCTTTTTAATAATAGGTGCGAAATATTATGAACGATGCAGTATTAGAAATGAAAAAAATAGTTCCGGAAAAAACGATACCGGAAAAGATAATCCCAGAATCCCAGATGTCTTACGCTGATAAAATAAAAAATAATAAATCATCGATAAACTTTGGAATTCACTTCAAAAATATTGGGATTCCTCTCATTGGAATTTTAGTTTTCCTGATGTTTTGGTCCGCGTTGGCGCCAAAGGTAAACACGTCTTTGGGAGCAATTCCAGGGCCTTCTGGTGTTTATGACCAGTTCCAGACATTAGTTGATGAACATATAGAAGAAGGAGTAAAAGAGGAAAAATTTTATCAACGTCAAGAAGAACGGAACGCGAAAAAACTGGAGAAAAATCCAGATGCAGAAATCAAGGTCAGAGCTTATACAGGTAAAGCAACTTTTTTTGATCAAATATGGACTAGCTTATACACGGTTTTAACAGGATTTATCCTCGCATCGTTAATTGCAATTCCAGTTGGTATCATCAGCGGTTTAAATAAAACAATTTATGATGCAATTAATCCAATTATTCAAATATTCAAACCAGTTTCTCCATTGGCATGGTTACCAATAGTGACAATGGTCGTAAGTGCGGTTTATGTTAGTGACGATCCGATGTTTCAAAAATCATTTATAAACTCCATGATTACCGTGATGCTATGTTGTTTGTGGCCAACGTTAATTAATACTGCGGTTGGTGTTGCGAGTATCAGTCAAGATCTGAAGAATGTCAGTAAAGTATTGCAGCTTAGTGTGATTACTCATGTTGTTAAAATCGTTTTACCGGCATCTATCCCAATGATGTTTACTGGATTACGTTTATCATTAGGTATTGCATGGATGGTACTCATTGCTGCAGAAATGTTAGCTCAAAACCCAGGCTTAGGAAAATTTGTATGGGACGAGTTCCAAAATGGTAGTTCAAATTCCCTCGGTAGAATTATGGTCGCGGTTGTTGTTATTGGTTTGATCGGATTCATGTTAGATCGAATGATGTTAGCACTTCAAAAATATGTGAGCTGGGATAAAACAGCAGACATTCGATAAGGAGAATATAAAATGACAGAAGCATATTTAGAACTAACAAAAGTCTCAATCGAGTTTCCTACGCCTACTGGGCCTTTTAAAGCACTGGATGAAATTGATCTAAAAATAAAAGAGGGTGAATTTGTATCGTTAATTGGCCACTCTGGCTGTGGTAAATCGACGGTGTTGAATATTGTTGCCGGTTTATATCAGGCAACAGAAGGCGGAGTTCTCTTAAAAGGGCGTGAAGTAAATAGTCCAGGAGCCGAAAGAGCGGTAGTTTTCCAAAATCACTCACTGCTTCCTTGGTTAACAGCTTATCAAAATGTCGAGCTCGCGGTAAAACAAGTATTCAGAGGTAAGAAAAATAAAAAAGAAATGAAAGAATGGATTGAGCATAATATGAACTTGGTTCATATGAGCCATGCCATGCATAAACGGCCCGATGAAATTTCGGGTGGTATGAAGCAAAGAGTGGGTATTGCACGTGCACTAGCGATGGAGCCTGAAGTTTTGCTCATGGATGAACCTTTCGGTGCGCTTGATGCGTTAACGCGTGCACACTTGCAGGACTCATTAATGGAAATTCAAAACGATCTGAATAATACCGTTATCATGATTACTCATGATGTAGATGAAGCGGTATTGTTATCTGATCGTATTGTAATGATGACAAATGGCCCAGCGGCGACTATAGGTGAAATTCTCGATATTGAACTGGAAAGACCCAGGAATCGTTTAGAGTTGGCAGATGATCTGAAATACAATAATTATCGTGCTGATGTTTTGAGATTCCTTTACGAGAAACAACGTAAGCCGGAGGAAAAAGCGGCATAGAGAGTAGATAAAAAGCTCGTAGTAGATAACAATAAAAAATGAGCTAGTGTGAGCTTTTTACGAGCCTATGATGTAAATGTCATAGGCTCTGCTTTTTATTTCGGATGTTTCGTAAACTAGTAGGGAAGGGCTTCTATCGTATATACTAATTCGCCCCAAAGTTTATAGGCTAGTTTTCAGGTAATTTTTATCGAAAGATAAGGGGCCTGCGTATTCCGACGAAGATGAACACTCATTCCGGGCGAAGATGAACGCCCATTCCGACGGAAGATGAACACTCTACCGCCCTTAAACATTGGGTAATGTTCTTTTTACTCCAAGTGTTCATCTTCCGTCAAGGAGGACATCTTTTTTCTCATGGATTCTCCTTTTAAT
>CALZHW010000269.1 GCA_945787125.1 uncultured Ectothiorhodospiraceae bacterium | reverse complement strand
TGTCACGAGTCTTCCATGACTCGCGCTTTGATTTCGGGCATACGCGAGCGGATATGTGCCGTCTTGCCGCCTAACTTGTGATCATAAATCACGGTATACGACATAACTCGTTGCACATAACTTCGGGTTTCATTATAGGGAATAGTTTCAACCCAGATATCAGCTGGCATGTCTTGCTTAGGCATCCATTGTTTGGTTCGATGAGGCCCAGCATTATAGGACGACGTAGCAAGAATACTATTGCCGGCATTTGCATCTAACATACGGCGCAGATATGCGGTTCCCAAACGGATATTTTTTTGCACATTGAGCAAGTCACGATTGGAACGAATACGAATTTTTTCTTCCCGCGCGGTAAATCGGCCGGTGCGCGGCATAAGCTGCATTAAACCCAATGCCCCTGCATGAGAACGCGCATCACTCATAAAACTACTCTCTTGCCGCATCACACCATAGACCCATGCTGGATCGATTTCATTGCCATCGGCTTGCGCCAGTATAATATCTTTATACGCCACAGGAAAACGCAAATCAAGATCATCAAAATGCGATGCTTTAGCCACGGTCATAATCGCGCGGTCATGCCAGCCCCATTGACTCGCTAAGACAGAGGCTTTTTTTAATTGCAATTCATTAAAATTCTTAATCGCATGGTACCATTCCCGCCGAGCATTTAGTTTTAGTTTCAAAAAAAATAATTCACGCGCTCGGGTAATCGCTGGCTGATTCTCAACCGGTTGCAGCTCCTGCTTGGAAAACTCCAATGACTCAGGATTTAACTGGATCTCTGAACCGATTCGACCAGCTGAAAGAAAGCCGTGATAACTCCGGTTTTCTGACAGGCTGGCAAATATTCGTTCTGCTGCGGTACTTAACACCGGCAGTGATGCACTCTGCAATTCCAGTATACGAGCACGCCAGTAGCGCCATTGCTCACTGTTTTTTTCTTGTTCGGACAGCGCATCAATCCAGGTCAATGCCGACCACCAATCTTGCTGCGCAAGCGCCACTCGAATGCGCCATACTTTAATTTGTTCATCAGCATTTTCGACCGCAGCAAGCCATTCCAGTGCCATTGGGTGTTTTTGATAAGCCGCTCGCAACGCGACATAATGATCAACTTTCTCGGTTTCAATAGCAGAATCCAGTTGATGTTTTGCTCGAACAGACTCCCAAAAATCATGTGCTGCAGCCACATCATTCCTCGCCAAACGTTTGACTCCATAGCGAACGATGCGATTAGCGAGCGGTGAATTTCCCTGATACATTTTCAAATGCAAGTTAGTTGCAGGTCGGCGCCGCATGTCTATCCAGCGATTAACCCAGCGGCTATTACGTTTGCTCATTGTCTTGGCAATAAACTTGGCCAAACTGACATTGCCCTTTTCCATCGCCAGCTCAATGCGTTGCCAACGAAGTTCGGTTGTTAATTTACCCCGACTTATCCATCGTTCAAAAGCATTGTCACAGCCATTCGGTTGCGAATTAGCCACCAGCCAGAGTGACTTTATCAACTCATCCGCTTGTTTATTTTGTTTGCTTTGGTACAAAGCCCAGGCTCGATAACATTTAAGTTTTGTATTTGAGGTGGGTTTGTACTCTGCCAGAAATTTTTCCCACTGCTTAGTGCGTCCCAGATAATTTAACCAAACACTCTGCATGCGCCAGCTCAGAGGTGAATCCGCATAGTCTTTGATGAACTTCCGAATGTCCCTCTCAGGCGTGTTGCTGACTCGCTTAACCATGTGACCGTAGAGCAAATAACCATATAATGGATAATCCTTGAGCTGCTCACGTAGCGTAAAATAGGTTTGCATATCGTTCATTTTCAGCGCCTTATCCGCTTTACTGAATAATTCACGCTGTTGCTCAATGCTCACTTTTGCAAGCGCGAGCGCCGGAAGCACTGCTGCCATGAAAATGACTAACACAATAAAAACGCTTTTTTTCAAACCCATTCGATTCATCAATTCACAGCCCGGAAATACATTTTAATCAGCTCTCTAAACACACAACTATTCATTATCGGGTTTAATTCTCTGCTCGATTTGTCTATGCTAGGAGCCTGTCCGAGAATGGAAAGCGGCACTTTTGCAATTGTTGAACGCCGATTGTAAGTTATATAGAAGCGGCAGCTTCGCCATTTTACTTAAAAGGTTTCAAACATGTCATTTATATCCAGTAATCCTGCCAGCGGCGAACAACATTCGCAATATCCATTATGGACTGAGCGAGAAATTGATTTTAATCTGAACAAAGTTGCAACAGCTTATCCAGGGTGGTCGTCACTGAGTTTTAATACCCGTGCAAACTTTATGCTCGAAGCTGCAAAAATCATAAAACAACAAAAACAAAGCCTAAGTCGATTAATCAGTGAAGAAATGGGTAAACTTTTAACCGAGGCAGAAGCCGAGGTAGAAAAATCCGCCGCCGGGCTGGCCTATTACGCTGAAAATGCAGCCGTTTTTTTACAAAAAGAAGTCATTCAAACCGATGCCAGTAGAAGCTTTATTAGCTACCATTCCATCGGCACCGTGCTTGCCATTATGCCTTGGAATTTTCCCTTTTGGCAGGTTTTTCGATTTGCCGCACCGGCCTTGATGGCAGGCAATACCGCAATATTAAAACACGCCTCCAATGTGCCACGCTGCGCCCTGGCAATTGAGAATATTTTTAAAGAAGCCGGATTACCAGAACACTGCTTCCGAAGTTTCATGATCGCTTCCAGCCAGGTAAAAGACTTAATCGCCGATAGCCGAATCAAAGCTGCCACGATTACTGGCAGCGAGGCGGCGGGTAAAAGCGTCGCTGCGCACGCTGGTAAATCATTAAAAAAATCCGTGCTGGAACTTGGTGGGTCTGACCCATTCGTGGTGCTTGCAGATGCAGATTTGGAAGAAGCAGTCAATGTTGGCATTAAATCACGTTACATGAATTGCGGCCAAAGCTGCATCGCTGCAAAGCGTTTTATACTGGTTGAATCTATCGCTGATGAATTTCTTGAAAAATTCAAAAACGGCGTTGAAGCTCTTACGGCGGGCGATCCACTTGACAGCCAGACTACACTCGCCCCCATGGCACGTCATGATCTTCGTGCAGAATTACATAGCCAGGTTGAGCGCAGCATTGCCCATGGCGCAAACGCTTTGAGCGGCTGCCATGTGATTGAAGGGGCTGGCGCTTATTATCAGGCATCGATACTCGACAATGTCACACCTGACAATCCAGTTTATGCTGAAGAGCTGTTTGGTCCAGTGGCGATGATTCTTCGCGCCGACGATGAAAATCAAGCGCTCACTATTGCAAATGACACGCAATTCGGTCTTGGCGGCAGTGTTTGGACACGAGACCTGGAACGCGGCGAAAACTTCGCTCTGCAACTTGAATGCGGCAATGCTTTTGTTAATGGTATCGTCAAAAGCGACCCGCGATTACCCTTTGGTGGAATGAAAAACTCGGGTTATGGCAGAGAGCTATCTCGTCAGGGCATCCAGGAATTTGTGAATATCAAAACGGTCTGGATTAAATAAAACCTAAATCCTGCAAGTGCTCGCACCTACTCAGCAAAAGCTCTTGATCCGTAGAGCAATATCACTATTTTCGGCAATCACAATAAGGATTGCGCTCAAATATTGATTTGCTCTACGAATCAATATCTTGCACTGCGCAAGTACGATCAATTGCAGGATCTAGGTTAAAGGTTTTGCTACTGGCTCCTCACTCAGTCCAGCGTCAACTTCAATTGTTTGGTATCGGCCCGTGCCGTACGCGACGGTAGATAAGGCCGGATATTTTTCAGCACTTGTTCTGCAGTGGCGCGATAGGCTGTGAGCTTGCCACCATAGATTGAAAACACGGCTGGATTATCTTT
>CALZHW010000268.1 GCA_945787125.1 uncultured Ectothiorhodospiraceae bacterium | reverse complement strand
AACTTTTTCGAGTTCTCACTTTCCCCCGAAGCAGAAGCAAAACAAATCGCACAACGCGCTTGGCTCGATGGGCATAATCATGCAGCGATAATTTCACCTGACGATAAATGGGGCAAACGCTTGGCGGCCGCATTCCAACAGGAGTGGGAGCGATTCGGCGGAACAGTGAGCACGCAGGCAAGTTACAATGCGAAAGACAATGACTTTTCACAACCCATCAGATCGCTATTAGCAATCGATCAAAGCAATCAACGCAAACAAGCACTGGCAAAACTGTTAAAAACAAAAATACGTTTTGAGCCACGCCGAAGACAAGATATCGACATGATATTCATGGCAAGCCAACCGCGACAAGCGCGATTGATTCCGCCACAGTTAAAATTCTATCATGCTGAAAAACTACCAATCTATACCACCTCACACAGTTTCTCAGGTCGCTTCAATCGTAAGAGTGATACAGATCTAAACGGCATTATTATTGCTGATATGCCATGGACACTCAGTAACGACTACATGGAACCTTTGAAACAACAAATTTATGCACAGTGGCCCAACGAAAGTGAGCAGCTCAATCGGCTATTTGCACTCGGCATTGATGCCTATACTGTTTTGCCTTATATCAACTGGCTGCAGATGAGCAGCGCTTCCCACATTCAAGGGGCAACAGGCGAGCTTTACATGAACGCACAGAATCAAATCATGCGCATCTTAAGCTGGGCAAAATTTCGCAACGGCACGCCGCGCTTACTCGCCACCAGCATCACAAATACCAGCCAGGGTCAATAAACTTGCTGCGTAAACCGGCGAAGAAAATAGGCGACCAGGCTGAAGATTATGCCTGCGATTATCTGCAAAAAAAGAATATCGCCATTCTTCAAAGAAACTTTCGTTTTAAAACGGGAGAAATTGACATCATTGCAAAGGACAAAAACACGATACTCTTTATTGAAGTGAAATTTCGTAAGTCGATACATTTTGGCGAGCCGTTTGAATTTGTCACACCACAAAAGCAACATAAGATCATTCAAACAGCACAGCTCTACCTGCAAAAGAATAACAAACTTGCAGATCATGATTGCCGCTTTGATGTCATATCCATTCACAATGACAAATTAACTTGGCTAAAAAACGCCTTTGAACTAACTTAGGAACGTGTATGAAGACTATCTTGACACTTATTATCATTGTTTTTTTCGCAGCCAGCACACAAAGCTGCGCACCTATACTGGTCGCTGGCTCAGTGGCGGGGGCAGGCGCTAAAATCGCCGCTGACCGTCGCAACCCGGAAAGTATAATTAAAGATGAGGCTATTGAAATTCAAGCAACCGATTACATTTACTCCAATAGCGAATTTGGTAAAAAAGTCCGCATTGAAGTAACGGCGTTTAACGGTGTGGTACTTCTCTCTGGCGAATCACCAAAGGCAGCCTACAAAGAAAGCATCGTTCAGCGAATTGGCAGAATGAAACCCGTTACAAAGGTCATTGACAACATTTCAGTCAAACAGAAACTATCCTTTGGCAGTCGCAGCAAAGATTTTTGGATAGCCAGAAAAGTCCGGAGCAAATTAATGTTTAAAAAAGGGCTTTTCACTCGCACCAAAGTCGTTACGTCTGACAAGAAAGTCTATTTAATGGGTCTGGTCTCCAATACAGAAGCCCAGGAGCTAATTAGTTTTGTCAAACAAGTTAACGGCATTGCAGAAGTTGTTCCATTGTTTGAATCATTGGATGGCACGTTAGACCCTAGTCTTCAGGCCACTGCTCGCATTGCCCTGAAGCCAACAACAAAAATAGCGCCAATAAAAACCCAGGAACAACGAATCCAGGAAGAAGACGAATTCATTGTGAAACCCTATGTTCTGCAAGCACCTTTAAGTTTTGTTGATGAGCCATAAAAAACTAACGCGGGAACAGACGGAATACCTCAAGACCCTATTTGATCGCGAAAATATATTAACCGCAGAAGCCGAATGCTGGGCTTATGGTTACGATAATAGTCGCCAACACGCACTACCCGCCGCCGTCGTTTTCGCAACAAAAACTTCGCAAATTAAATCACTGGTAGAGTTTTGCAATGCGCAACACTTACCCCTGGTTGCCAGAGGCAGAGGAACCGGTACCACCGGTGCAACGGTTCCGACAATGGGCGGCATTGTCTTGTCGCTGGAAAAAATGAATAACATGCTAACAATTGATGCAGCAAATCGGCTTGCGCGGGTTGAACCAGGTGTCACCAACCAGGCATTGCAAGATGCCGCAGCCGAGCAAGGCTTTTTCTGGCCACCAGACCCAACCAGCGCAGCATTTTGCACCATTGGTGGCAACCTCGCGTACAATTCAGCAGGACCACGAGCGGTCAAATACGGCACACCACGCGAGAACATATTGGGACTCAAGGCGATCACCGCAACCGGTACGGAAATCACGACAGGCACTTATACCAGTAAAGGTGTTGTCGGTTACGATCTCACCCGGCTTATAGTTGGCTCAGAGGGAACTTTGGCTATCATAACTGAAGCTACCTTAAAACTCACACCACTGGCCGAAGCAAAACGCGTATTGCAGGCAGTTTTCGCCGACATTCATTCTGCCGCCCAGGCAGTTTCAGCGATTATGGCGCAACCCTTTACGCCTTGCGCACTTGAGTTTCTCGATAGCAACGCGATTAATATGGTACGTGATTATTCTAAAATAACATTACCGGATAATGCAGGTGCTATGCTCATGATCGAAATTGATGGGCCTGCTGCCGCGCTTGAGTCTGGTGTCACACAGATTCATACTGCCGCAAAAAACAATGGCCTACTGAGTTTTAAAGAAGCGCACAACAAACAGGAAATTGCCGATTTATGGGCGACTCGCAAAGCCTTATCGCCGGCATTACGCAATATCGCCCCAAAAAAAATTAATGAAGATGTCGTGGTACCTGTCTCACGTATTCCTGAGCTTATCGAAGGACTGGAAACACTTGGTCAGCAATATCACATAAAAATCGTTAACTTTGGACATGCTGGCAACGGCAACATCCATGTCAACCTGCTCATAAATCCTGACGACCCGCTAGATATGCGCAATGCAGAAAAATGCCTGGATGCCATATTTTCCCTGGTGATACGCCTGCAAGGCAGTCTTTCTGGTGAGCACGGCGTGGGCATAGCAAAAAGAGATTTTATTGATCGTGAAATTGATCCGCCGACATTAGACTTGATGCGCCAAATAAAAATGCTGTTTGACCCAAATAATATATTGAATCCCGGCAAAACTTTACCACCGGTAAAGCCTTACCACCGCTAAAGTCTAACAACGCAAATTGAATCTCTGCTATTGATTTTTCAACATTCCCTCAAATTCCTCAGTGGCCACTGCCGGTGAATACAAAAAACCCTGTGCATGATCACAATCAAAGGTTTTAAGCAAATCGCGCTGCTCTACTGTTTCCACTCCTTCGGCAATGGTCTGAATACCTAGCTTATGTGCCATCACAATGATCGCTTCAGTGAGCACCTTATCACTTTCATCTTCGATCAGTTTACTGATAAACGAACGATCTATTTTAAGATAATCAATATCGAATTTTTTAAGATAAGAAAGCGATGAAAAGCCCGTCCCAAAATCATCAATCGAAACTTCAATACCACTATTTCGATAGTCCAAGAGACTTTGTTTGGTCTTGGAGGACTTTTTCAGCAATAGTCCTTCAGTAATTTCAACGGTAATACTACTGCCAGGCAAACCAAGTTCTGCTAGCTTGTCCGGCCAGGCCGCTTCCTGAGACGTGAATTCAAACTGGACGGGGGACTTATTAACGCTGACCGGTACAATTCTGCCCGTTTGCTGGCGTATTTTATCCACGCACTGGATAGACTGTCGAAACACCCACTCGCCAATCTCATGGATCAAAC
>CALZHW010000267.1 GCA_945787125.1 uncultured Ectothiorhodospiraceae bacterium | reverse complement strand
GAAATCGCTACAGGGCGAGTATATTTTCAGACCATTGTTACTGACGCGGATGCAACTGGAACACCTGATAGCCTGGCAATGTCCAATGAAACTTTTGCTGGTATGTTTAATCAGGATGGAATTGCCGCCCACCAGCGTCTAAGCGCTGAGGGAGCCTCAGGTGTTGGCAATGTAGATATTTCTACAGCATTAAACTCTGGTTGGGCACTGAAAGAGGGTGTACCTGGCATAGAGATAGATCACCTTATTAGTGAACAGGATGTCGAGAAAAGCAATTCTTTCTCTGACGATTTCCATTTCGTACGTAATAACGATGAAAATGGTTTGCGTACAGGCTTAAAATTGGATCTTGTACAGACGGCTAGTAGCAGTTCTGAGAAGCTAGGCGAGCAAGTTTTTATGACAAGAAGGGTTGCCGGAGACCTTCTTGGTGCAGGTGGTACATCTGTGCCCAGTTTGGCTAGTGATACGGGTGTTGCCAATATTTCGTGGAATGCTAATGATGATGTTTCGGCAACTTTATTTATCCAGAATATAACCGGTGGTCAATTAGGAAGCCAAGTTGCACCCGATGCCTTCAACACGGCTGAAGAGTGGAATGAAGGTTGGGGCGGGGCCAAGGTTGCCTATATCGGTTATGTCAATCGCACCCCCGGTAGCGAGCAGGATGCCAGTCTGGTGACACCTAGTGGTCCGATACTACGACTGTGGACGGAAGATCCCTTTGGGCCATTACCTGTTGCCATTACTAAATATGACGATAATCCATAAAGTAGTTAGAGTGTGGTGCTTCTCAAAATTAGATTATTTCGCGGACAAGGTAGTATTTAAGGACAGCAACATTGCGGATAGAATAATACAGTATCTGAGTTTCAATATTAAATTCAGTGGTGATAGTCTTGATGAGAAAGGCGGGACTAAAAGCCAAAGAAGGTTACACGGGTGCTGTCCGTTTTTGACCATGGATGGTCTTATGTAGCGAAGCACAGGACGTGTGAGAGCTGTGATTTAGCGCTTTGGCTCCGCCGCGAATCTGAATATCCATTTGCATTGTCTCTTTTTAGATGGCGTGTATCACCTGGTCGATGGTCAGCCCGTTTTCCAATTCGTACCACCGCCCAACGAAAAACAACTTCAAGTACTGTTGCACCAGTTGATCCAACGTTTGATGACATACAAGAAGCGAGACAATGGATGGCGAAATTTACTGATTGGTATAATAACCAACGCCGTCACAGTAGCATTAAATATGTCACGTCATCACAGCGTCATGATGGTTTAGATATTGATATTTTAGCTGCCCGTCAACAAACGTATAAACAAGCTAAAGAAAACGATCCGGCACGCTGAAGTCGACATACAAGGGACTGGGAAAGGCAAAGTAAGGTTTGGTTAAACCCGTCGAAGGACGATAAAATAGATGCTGAGCAGCCTATGAAACTGGTCGCTTAAAATCAGACTTGAGGCGCCAGATACCTTGACACTCTCCGCTCTCAAGATGGATTAAATAAAAAAATATAGCGTTAAATTCTTCAATTCTTCAATTTTTCAATTCCTCATTGTATGAAATTTTTCAATTTTCGGAAGACGCTTCACTCACGATTATTATGATCACAACAAGTACCTATTCGAACGAAAATGTTGCGCCTGAAGATATTATATGCGGCTTTGATGAGACGCAAGCCACTGGAACCTTGCAGCAAGCGCAGTCGTATTTATCGGACGAGCAAAACAGTGAATTCGTAAATGCAATAAAAGAAATCGTTGCCAAACTATCTGTTATGGCGATTAGCGGCACCGCAATAAAATTACCGACCCAAATATTACAGCTGTTTGTGCTGGCTGTTGGCGTGGTAGCAGCAGTACATCTACTCGCCATTTTTTTCGACACTTTAATGAATACGCGAATAAACGCGAAGCGATTGCTTATGCAATGGGTCCACTCGGGGCTTGCCGTCATGATGACCAGTCTTACTACCTCCGCAGGTTTATTATCTTTTTCTTCATCGGAGGCTTCACTGATCGCCGATCTTGGCTTATTCTTCGCATATGATGTGCTCATCTCTCTTTTGTATACCTTGATTTTGCTGCCCTCAGTTATTGCACTGTTACCACTAAAACAGAAAGCCGATGCGGGCACACAAAAACGCACTGTAACTATGGACAATATTCTTAATGCCGTTGCCAGTATAGCGATTGACCACAGCCGTATAATTATCATCATCACCGCAGTGATTGTTATCGATTTTATGATGATACTGATGTTCGGTAGCGTAAAACTTGGTTTGCTCAGTATGATCCCTAATTGTTGTTCATCGTGATCGCTATCGGTTTCATGGGATATTTTAGTATGCCGTTAGATCAATTCACCATGCTGATCGGCTCAATTTGCATTGGTTTGGTGGTCGATGACACGATTCACTTCATGCACAACTTTAGGTGTTATATACTGAGCTACAATGATGTTGACCGCGCCATAAGAAAGAAAATTTTATCCGTTGGCCGAGTTGTCGTCGTGACAACCGTTGTATTGAGCCTGGGATTTTTCATCTTTACCGCCGCAAGTATGGATAATTTTATCAGCTTTGGGTTGATTGCCGGTATGACTACCATTCTCGCTCTATTGGGTGACTTATTGCTAGTTCCGGTACTGATGAAAGAAATCTACGGGAAAAAACAGACTACGCCTATTGATCAAATCCCAACTACCAAGGAAGCATAAATAGGATGAACAAAATAATTCAAATAACATTTTTAGTTTTTCTGGCAATCGCTTTATGTGTTTCAACTGCAGCACTGGCAGATGACCCAGAAGCCAGAAAAATTATGGAAAAAGTCGACGCCCGCAATAAAGGCGACAATCAAGTATCAATCCTTGAAATGATATTAATCGATAAACGCGGCAACCAATGGGTCAGGAAAATTAAATCGTTTACCAAAAATTTCGGTAAAAATCGCCATCGTATGATGCTTTTTCAGGAACCTGCCAATGTAAAGAATATCGGGTTTTTGACCTACGATTATGATGATGAGAACAAAGATGACGACCAATGGTTATATTTGCCAGCATTACACAAAGCCAAGCGTATTGCCACTCGCGATAGAAGCGACAGCTTTATGGGATCTGATTTTTCCTATTCAGACATGACAGATCCAGACCTGCAAGACTACGACTATACTTTGAAAGAAGAAATTGAAATCGATGGTCACGGTGTCTGGGTGATTGAGTCTATCCCACGTAACAAAGTAGTAATCGAAGAGACCGGCAGTAAAAAAACCTTGACATTTGTCAGAAAAGATATCTATGTCGTGATCGGAACGGTTAACTGGATAATGAAAGACAGAAAAGTGAAGTATATGGAGATCACAGATTTAGAAAAAATAGACGGCATCTGGACAACAAAAGAAATACAAATGATCACAAAAAAAGGAAAGACCGTCGTGCATAAAACCATCATGCGATTTAGTGATGTCAAATACAACCAGCCATTGGACGGCAACGTATTTACAATTAGACGGCTGGAGAAAGGCCTGTAACACTTATGGCAAAATATTTTGTAGTTCTATTGGCTTCACTGCTATTTACCGCAGTGACGACTGCAGCAGACGAACAAAGCTGCAACAGCCAAGATGACCTTGATCTGATACTGCAAGGTTTTGGCGATAAACCAAATTCCGATAAGAATAGGCAAGAACTCGATGATGCATTGCAAGGCTTTGAAAACCAACCACAAGCAACTGTAGTGGTCAAGTAATTATGCACACTTTAATGGGAGAGCGTCACCCGTGGACAAAGCGTGAATAACCCTCTCACGAGCATGTGAGGAAGTAACGTGATTAAACGACGACGATTAAAAAACACGAGAAAATTAATATTGCCAAAGGTTGACAAAGCAACCCTCATA
>CALZHW010000266.1 GCA_945787125.1 uncultured Ectothiorhodospiraceae bacterium | reverse complement strand
TTCAGTGCCGCAGGATGCATTGGTAATATCGCCAGTGTCCAATTCGATTTCGTGGACTTTAAACCAGGCATGACTAACAGACTTTACTCGGAGCTTAGATCCCACCGTGCCAGCAGGCAGAGAAAATGATTGTAAGGCAATTTTCGAGCTGCTTTCCGTGGTAAATTGACCGGCAAGAATATCGTCTGCGTATACGTTGAATGTATATGCGCGTCCAGTGCGCGGAGCCATTCGAATCGCTTTGACCTCCTGCAAGCTATCTAGCTTGATCTCAAACCAGGCCGTTGCCCGTTCGCCATCGTTATTCCAAAAAGTGTGCAGTTTATTATCGAAAAGTTTGTTTTTTCTAAGTGATTTTACAGGTACCTCGGCATCAATGACAGACAGCGACTTGTTCAAGGCAGTCTTGCCCCATAATTTGATTTCATGTACTTTAAGCCGATCGATACCAATGAACTCAATATGCACCACGGATCCTGCCGTACCGGCGGGAAGCTTAAAGCGTTGTGATGAGAGGGTTGTGGCGCGTTCAGTGGTATATTGAGCAATGAACTGTCCATCAACAAGCACATCAAAAATATAACTTTGATCAATTCTCGGCGTTAAAGTTATACACTTGATTTTATGTTCACCGTTTAGAGACAAGTCAAGCCAGGTATCACCTTCATTCCGCCAGAAAGATGCGGGCGAGATATCGCCATCAATCAACTGGTTCTTCCGCCAGTCTTTCGCAGGCACAGATATATCGGTAATAAGAAGTTCATTGCCGCAGCTCATCGTTTCATCGACTATTGTTACGTTCCAGCTACGTTGCTCTTTTAAAATTTCTTCAGGATCATTGCGAACTTTGTGGGTTGGATCCAGTACTTCCACTTTTACTTCATGCCTGCCAAAGCCCAGATTTAAAGACTGCAAGGTAAATTCTGGCTTTTGACTGACTAATTCGCCGTCAACGAACCAGTTGGTTACCAGCTCACCTTTTCTTGGCTTAGGGATATTCACTGCAAATTCTTTTGTTGTGCCGTATTCCACTAAGAGCTTAGAACTCACTGGATAACTCGAGTCTATGGGAGAGACTCTATTATAAATACGTTTAATGAGTTGTTCTTCGTTGACCTGCTCGAAGGGAGCACCAATGCTGCGCATCTTGGAATTGTAGCTTGATCTGTATAATTTTTTGGCGCAATAATAGGCGCCTTGGTATAGTCCGGGTACTCCCGATTCTTTTTTTGTTGTTGGGATAGGTGTATTGAAATCTATCCAACCGGTTGGTGGCCCACCTCCGATATTCCACTTGATTAAGCTTCTATCAGTTTGCAGTGTCACGTTTGGCGCTGCGGGTTCAATGGTCGTGTTACATCCTGGTCCATTGATGATATATTCATCTTCCAGGCCGCCAAAGCTGTGTCCCAATTCATGTAAAACCAGGTCAACAACAGCCGGATTAACTGACGCTACGGCAAATTCTCCTCCAGATCCGCCATACTCTGGGTCATTAACTAAGACAATGACAATATCGCGCTGATTTGGACTCACGCTGTTACTGAGAACGGTATTCACTTTTGAGTAGTTGATGCAGATAAGGCGCTGAATTTCTGCACATTGGTATGTGGCATCAAAAGCCGTGTCTTTGAATAAGCGGTTATCAGGATGGTCAGCACCCGATTCCTTGCTTGTTACATCCACTCGATGAACATTAAAGTAATGTTTGTATTCTTTAAAGGGTTCTTCATTGAAAAGGCGCTTAAGTAATTTTTCAACATCCTTGGCATATTTGTGCATTTCAAAAGCCGCAAATCCATCCCCCAAAATAACAATATTTACCCTGTTGGCATTATCACCATTATGGATTAATGTGCTTACAGGCTCTGCACTTGCCCACTGAAAGCAGCTAAGCAGCGTTAAGGCAAAACTGGCAAAGCTTGAACGAACAGTACTTTTTTGCAACATAGGTAATACCCCACTTTAATATAGTTATTCTTTGTTTGAATTTTTTGAATGAATCCGTTTTTTAGGTTCAAGGTAGAATGACATCTCCGATTAGTTGCAACATGAAGTCAGAGCCTGTCCATTTTGGTTGGTAGATCCTGATTTGGCCGATGTTTGGGTTGTTTGGTAGCACAATAGAAAGCTCCACATGATCCCGGTATAAAGTCTGAGATTTTAACTGACCCACCAAATCGGGAAACTCTGAACGAATCTGTCGGGGATCCCGAACACGTACGCGAGTAATTTCTGTGCCTTGACTATCTGCGGCGACTATAACGAGTTGGTTAGATATTAACTTTGAATGACGAGCTCGTGGCAGTGGGCCGGCTATTGGGCGTTGTTTTGTAATTGTTACCTTGTAAATCAAAGCAGGCTCTTGTTCGTGTGGTTCTGATTTAAATTGATTTGAGGGAGCAGGCGTAAGGCTCAAAAAAACTTCTACGGCATTTTTTTCATCCGCATAAAGATTTGCCCCAGTTAACATTTGCAGCATTGCAACTATATAAATATGTGAGATTCTGAATCTCATGAAGAGCTCTCCTTAAATATGTTAATCATTCTGAATAGGGCAGTTGTTCTCTGGATGGACGTATTTCAATCGCTTTTTTCTTTGTGTGCTCTGTGCTGCCTGCTATTTAGTTCAGATTTGTGCGAAAGGCTTTGGTTTCTCTTTAACTATACTTAAATAGAATTTGTTTTGCATCTTGCTGAGCCAAAAAAAGCGTTTAAAATACCATTTAAATATTAATGTAGTGAAAAATTCTCCATTGCTTAAATTTCAGAGCGGTGATTGAAGTTATTTATACAATGTTGATTGCCCCCGAAACCTTTGAGGGTCGGTGCTAACTATAAATGGGAGTCGCAAGCATTAAAGCATGTAACAAGCTGGAAGTGAGAGTATTTTGAAAAGTAAGTATCTTGGAGTATGGGTAACTCAACACTGATTCAATCGCCGTTAGCCAAAGGCTTAATCGGTAAAATTATCAGCGTTGAGAGAGATATTTTTTTATTATACCGTTCGAAAGAGTAATCCCAATTATTGGTAGTTCTGACCTTGTGAGATTAAAATATCGCCGATACGGTTGAAGAATAGCCAGATTCAATTCCTTGGTTATTAACCGCTTTAACCGCAAAAAAATATTTTCCTTTAGCTGTCACTGGAAATTTAAACTGACGCGTATTTTGAGTTGAAAATACTTGATCAAATGTCGTTGAATTGCGACCCACGTAGACTTTGTAGTCAACAACACCTGGACTTGGACTTGCCTTCCAGTTCAAATTAAATGTTACGCCTCCGCAATTGTTTGCACAAGCAACCGTAATTGAAACAGTAGCGACAGAAATATCTCCGTTAGCGTTAGCGAGTTGATAAACAAAATTGTCTTTTCCTGTGTAGCTTGTATTGGGTGTATAAGTGGCGTTACCGTTTTGCAGTAACACTACTTTTCCTTTAGTCGGGCTAGATTTAAGTGTGATTCGTGTGCGTGAATTAAGTCCTTTATCATTTGCTGTTAAGCTAAACTTATGCGCATTGTTTTGTTGTATTAAGACGCTATCACTATATGCCACCAAAAGGCTATCTTGCGGCGGCGGCGGCGGCGGCGGTGGTGCAGCAGGGCTAGGTGTTGGTGTAGGCGCACCCGCAGAGAGATTTGTAATGCTGATATCATCGTAGTATCCATTTCCATTGGCTTTCTTAGCCATTAAAACGAATTTCGCTGATCTTGCGTTAGTTGGTGCGACGAGATCCGCGATATGCTGCGTGTAGGATCTGCTGCCTTTGGTTGCGCCAAAATCATACCTGGCAGTTTTGATTTGAGTGCCGCTAGAATCAAGCCAAATGACTCGAAACCCGAACTGACCAGTGGATACGCTCCTTACCTGGAGCCAGCCACTGAAGCGGTATCTATTGCCTGCTTTAACAGAAATAGGCTGCTGTAAATATGGATAACCCGTTGGGTTTCCTGCAAGCCTAAATGCCGCGGATCC
>CALZHW010000265.1 GCA_945787125.1 uncultured Ectothiorhodospiraceae bacterium | reverse complement strand
GGTGCGCATCCTGAAACCCGCAGTGTAAAAGGTTCTAACATGTGTCGCATAGCGGTACAGCGACCGCAGAATGGTAATACCTTGGTGATCTTGTCGGTGATTGACAATCTGCTCAAAGGGGCGGCGGGTCAGGCTGTTCAAAATATGAATATCATGTTTGCCAAGCCGGAAGCCAGCGGGCTGGAAAGTATTGCGATATTACCGTGAATTCATGAAATATCCAGGTTAGAACAAACGAGGTAAAGTAGGTGCAGTTTAGTGAAATCAGGTAAGTTTGTTGTTACTCATCACTCGCCAATGCGAGGCAGGTTTGCACAGGCTGTTTTTGTTATTTTGGTATTATTGGTGGGTGTAGGTCTGTACCATTTAGGGCAGTATCGTGCAGGTTATAATTTTTTACAAGCACAGGAAATGAAAGCAGCACTGGAAAATAGCATCATTAGTTTGCATATGGATAGAGGCGAATTAAGAGACAAAGTTGCGCTGATTGAGCAAACCCGGCAAGTCGATACGCAAGCCTATGAACAGGTTAAAGGTGAACTGCGCTTGTTGCAGCAAGAAAATCTTGAATTGCGTGAAGAAGTCAGTTTTTTTCGGGGCATTGTTTCACCGGTAGAGGGTTCTGCAGGAGTTCGAGTGAAACGCTTTGGGGTTGAAAAATCACCGCAAGGGGAGTTGTATCATTATAAGTTTGTACTTACCCAGGTTCTCAAAAACGATAAGTATGTGCAAGGCAATGTCATCGTTTCAGTGGATGGGGTTTTAAATGGCGAGCCTAAAATGCTTGAATTCGCCGATGTTACCGCGAAGAAGAAAAAAAAATTAGAGTTTAAATTTCGTTATTTTCAGAAATTTTCCGGAAACTTTATACTGCCAAAAGGGTTTGTTCCGCGCCAGGTTTTGATCGAAGTGAATCCGTCTAAGCGTAAAACGGTGAAAGCCAGTTTTGATTGGCCGTCGCCTGATAAATTGCCGGACTAATGTTGGACCCGCAAGCTGCGAATTTAACAGGTTTGGTGTGTTTTATTTAAAAACCTCACAACCCGATAAAGCATTCAAAAGAGTTGGTCGATAAACTACAAAACGACTCGTTGTTTGGAGTGAATGAGTCAAGTCGGTAAAATTACAGGAGCGTTATTGAATGTTAGGTAAAAAACGTCGAGCAACCAAGATTGATTCTTTAATCGGCCAGCAAACGGAAATTAAAGGGGATATTGAATTTGCAGGTGGTTTACACGTTGATGGACGGTCAATCGGTAATGTGAGAGCCAGCGAGCCAGGTTCAATGTTGACCGTTAGCGATCGAGGGGCTGTGGAAGGTGAGGTTCGTGTACCGAATATCATTCTCAATGGTTTGGTCATAGGTGATGTTTATGCCAGTGAGCGCATAGAGCTTGCAGCGCAAGCACGTGTGCAAGGCACCGTTTATTACAATTTGATCGAAATGGCGATAGGCGCTGAAGTCAATGGCAAGCTGGTGCATCAAAGCAGCAATGAAGATCAAGGGTCGAAAACCCCTTTTCCCGAAAAAGACGAGTCTGTCAGTCTTATAAAAATCAGTGAATCTTGACTGAATTTAGTTGAGGCTGCATAATCTAATTAATTATTGGTTAATTTGAAGGTTACAATTATGTCAGAAACAGCAGCAGAATTTGATTTCGAAAATCCATTGAATTTCTCTGAAGCCGCCGCTAATAAAGTTAAATCCCTTATAGTGGAAGAGGGTAATGATGATCTTATGTTGCGGGTTTTCGTTTCAGGTGGTGGGTGTTCAGGGTTTCAATATGGGTTCACTTTTGATGAAGTGGTTGGTGATGGTGATACCACAGTGGAAAAAAACGGAGTTACTTTGCTTATCGATCCGATGAGCTTTCAATACCTATCCGGCGCGGAAATCGATTATACCGAAGGCCTGGAAGGTGCGCAGTTTGTCATTCGTAACCCGCATGCAACGACGACTTGTGGATGTGGCTCATCATTTTCTGTGTAACACACTGTCACAAGCAACATTAGGAGCCGGTCCGAGAATGGAAAGCCTACTGCGGAAAACCCGTTTTGCACATATTTTCCGATCCTTTTCAGCGAATAGCTACAGCTATTAACTTCAAACGATCGAAAAATCTGCGCTAAAACGGTTTTCCCTCGTAACGACTTTCATTCTCGGACAGACTCCTAGTCAGTTCCTAAAAAGGAAGATAAGCAACATTTTCGCAGAGCGCGATGATCGTGGCTCTGTGAAAACGCAAAGCCACGCTTTTTTTATACCAGCAAGTTAATATTTCATTGCGGTAACGCCGCGCAAAACAATACCTCATCCTCAAAATATCAGGGAGTTACGACCGTATGAGTGATTATTTACCAGGGTTGGAAGGTGTGCCTGCAACAGAATCCAACATCTCGGATATCGATGGCAATAAAGGCATCTTGTCTTATCGTGGTTATCCTATTCAACAGCTTGTTGAGCACAGTACTTTCGAAGAAACCACTTTGTTGTTGCTCGATGGAGATTTGCCTTCTGCCCAGGAGCTTGCAATATTTGATGAAAGTTTGCGCACGAATCGTCGGGTTAAGTTCAATATTCGAACATTGATGAAGGCATTACCCTCGACAGGGCACCCGATGGAAATATTGCAGACTGCGGTGGCGAGTCTCGGGGTTTTTTATCCGGCTAACGAATGTCTTACATCACCTGAATCCTGCACGAATCTCGATTATGTGCATAATATGACCGTTAAAATAATTGCCCGCATGCCGGTGCTCGTGACCATGTGGGAACATATCCGCAATGGTTACGATCCGATCGAGCCTCGTTCAGATTTGTCATTTGCAGCAAACTTTCTGTATATGTTGAATGGTGAAGAGCCTGATCCAATTTATGTGGAGATCATGGATACTTGCCTGATCTTGCACGCAGAGCATACGATTAATGCGTCAACATTTGCTGCTTTAGTGACCGGCTCAACACTGGCCAGCCCTTACGGTGTTGTGGCTGCCGCCATAGGCACACTTTCTGGACCATTGCATGGCGGTGCCAATGAAAAGGTTATCGATATGCTGGAAGAGATTGACAATCCGAAGAATGCCGCGGCCTGGTTAGACAAAAAGCTAAAAAACAAAGAGAAAATATGGGGATTTGGCCATCGCGAATACAAGGTAAAGGATCCGCGTGCCACTATCTTGCAGGGGTTGTTCGAAAAATTCGTCGCAGATAGAGGTGGAATTGTTGGGCCGCTGTTTGAAACTGCACTGGCACTGGAGGCCGCCGCCGAAGATCGTCTGGCAGCCAAAGGTGTTTTCCCGAATGTGGATTTCTATTCCGGAATACTTTATAAAGAGATGGGTATCCCACTGGATCAGTTTACTCCGGTTTTTGCTATATCACGTGCTGCTGGCTGGCTTGCGCATTGGCGCGAGCAATTGGGTGATAATCGAATATTCAGACCGACTCAGGTTTATACAGGTTCACCGAATCGTGATTATGTGCTGCGCAGTGATCGTGGGTAGATAGCCCCCAAAATCACCGGATGTCTGGCGCCAGTGACTGCCGGGATATTGGCTGGCAAACCCTGCAGCGTGCTTTTCGCAAACCAGGCAAAGGCGGCAGCTTCTACATAATTTGGGTCTATTCCCAGTGCCAGGGTGGTATTTATCGGGATTTGTAAATGCAGTTCCAGCCGCTGGCGCAAGTAGGTATTGTATGCGCCGCCGCCACATAGGTAGATTTCATCGGCAGTGCAATAGTTTTTGATTGCATCACTAATCGTGCAGGCCGTCAGCTCGGTGAGCGTGGCTTGAACGACGCCGGGGTCCAAGGTCTGATTTCGTTGAGTTAATTGCCGCTTGATCCAAGCCGTATTGAAATGTTCTCGGCCAGTGCTTTTTGGCGGAGCTAGCTGGAAATAATCATCCGCCAGACATTGTTTAAGCAATGCGCCATCTATGTTATTCGCTTTGGCCCAGTCGCCATTATTGTCGTAGGATTG
>CALZHW010000264.1 GCA_945787125.1 uncultured Ectothiorhodospiraceae bacterium | reverse complement strand
AAAATCCTGGCTCTGCATACAATCCACTGTTTCTGTATGGGGGTGTTGGTCTTGGTAAAACGCATCTTATGCACGCTATTGGCAACTATGTGGTTAGCAATAACCCACGCGCAAAAGTTGCCTACTTGAATTCGCAAAATTTTGTGCAAGATATGGTTAAAGCCTTACAGCACAATATGATGAATCGATTTCAAGCGTATTATCGTTCATTAAACATACTATTGATTGATGATATCCAGTTCTTTGCGGGAAAAGAACGTTCTCAAGAAGAGTTTTTTCATACTTTCAACGCCCTGCTTGAAGGTAATCAACAAGTCATCATGACTTGTGATCGTTACCCAAAAGAAGTTTCAGGACTGGAAGAACGATTGAAGTCGCGTTTTGGTTGGGGCCTGACAGTTGCAATAGAGCCGCCTGAGCTGGAAACACGGGTTGCGATTTTAATGAATAAAGCCAAGCAGCTTAATATTTCTGTGCCTGATGAAGTGGCTTTTTTTATTGGTCAGCGAGTACGCTCAAACATTCGCGAACTTGAAGGAACCCTCAAATTACTCAAAGCGAATTCCCAGTTCACTGGCAAACCCATCACAATGGATTTCACCAAATCATCACTCAAGGATTTACTTTCCGTTCAAGACAAATTAGTCACTATGGAAAATATTCAAAAAACCGTCTGTGATTACTTCAAAATTCGTACTGCTGACTTACTGTCCAAAAAACGTACTCGTTCCATCGCCAGACCGCGGCAAATCGCCATGGCGCTTGCCAAAAATTTAACGAATCATAGTTTACCTGAAATTGGCAATGCGTTTGGCGGGCGAGACCACACAACGGTCTTACATGCCTGCAAAAAGATTACAGAACTACGCGCAAGTGATAACAAAGTAGACGAAGATTTTAATAACCTGTTAAGAAGACTGACAACATGATGTGAATAAGCTGTGGATAACTTAGGGGTCGGAAAAAAGGCTAGTTTTATCCACAGCTTATAAACAGTAAAAACGAACTCTAAGCACAGGGATATACGTGCGAAAAAAAGTCACAAATACTTGATTTAGTTAAATAAAAATAAACTTATACACACAGATTTGCCGCGTAATAATAACAATAAATAAATAAATAAATAAATAAAGATATATTATATTATTAATAGGAACATTCAGAGATGATATGTGGAATGCAAAAATAAGCTTTAATGAACTCTTTTGAATTCGTTGAATATTGTTTAAGCAAATATTGTGCTAACAACAAACCTAGAGTCAGAATAGATATTAAAATATAGTAAGCAATAATTGAGCCTATTATAGTTCGAATTTAATAGTTTTAAGAAATATTCGTTGATCACTTAATCTGCAGTATAAATTAGTCGTATTAATTTGTAATTCACAATCTAAGTTCAAATATCCCCTGTAATGTGCTCTCGTAGGAGTAAACCTTTATTGAGAGGTTTGGGTAGCATGAATGCACCACGTAACCTACAAGGACATATTACGGCCTCTCTTGGTAAGATTTTGACGCTACTGGTGCTGGAAAGCGGGCTATGCAACGCTAAAGTCACTATGAGCATTTACAGATGAAGATTATTTTATGTGCACTGAATCCTAAAACGTGAGTCAATAAGCTGTTAAGAAGACTGGTAAGATGATGTGAATAAACTGTGAATAACTTACTGGTTAAAAAAAACACTCTATTTATCCACAACTTACAAACAGGTAAAATAAGTATTAAACACAGGGATATGCTAGCAATTATTTTGAGTTAAATGCTTGAATTTTCATAAGAAACTAATACTTATCCCCAAATATTTGCTCTATAATAATAACAATAAATTAAATAAATAAAGATATATTATTTTATTAATAGGAACAGTCAGAGATGAAATTTGAGATACAAAGGGAAGCCTTACTAAAACCTTTGCAAATGGTTACAAGCATTGTAGAAAAAAAACAAACTTTACCGATTCTTTCCAATATTCTATTGAATTTAGAACCTGGTTTGCTTACAATCACCGCCACTGATTTAGAAATGGAAGTTATTACAAGCACCGCATTAAATTCTAATGAAACAGACGCAATAACAGTGCCTGTTAGGAAGTTTTTTGATACCTGCAAAACATTACAAGAAGAATCTATACTCAGTTTCTCTGTGGAAGGTGAGAAAGCATTAGTTAAGAGCCAAAAAACACGTTTTCGACTAACAACATTACCAGCGCAAGACTTCCCGGTAATTGATACTAAATCGTTATTATTTTCGTTCCATCTACCACAAAACCAATTGAAAAGAATTATTGAAAAGACCAGTTTCGCTATGGCTTTTCAAGATGTGCGATACTATTTGAATGGATTATTGTTTGAAATTAATCATGATGGAATTCGCTCAGTCGCCACTGATGGGCATCGATTAGCAGTCTCTAGCTTCAGTCAAGCTATTGATATAGATGAAGAAAAAAAAATAATTATCCCTAGGAAAGCGATAATAGAAATATCCCGATTATTGCAAGATAGTGATGAAGAAATTGAAGTATCAATCGGCGAAAATTTTATTCGACTCACGATGGATGGCGTTGTTTTTACCTCGAAATTAGTCGATGGACAATATCCTAATTATCAAACTGTCATTCCTAAATCCAGCCAACATATTGTTTTAACTGATAAAGATCTTTTAAAACAATGTCTAATTAGAACCTCAATTTTATCGAATGAAAAATATCGAGGCATTAAACTCGAAATTTCAAATGATATATTGAAAGCCTCTGCGAATAACCCAGAGCAAGAAGAAGCTGAAGATGAGATACCCATTGATTACCAGGGTGAACGCATTGAAATGGGTTTTAATGTTAATTATCTTATTGATGCTATTTCTGCCTTAGATGGTGATGTTGTCTCTATGGGTATTAATGATTCCAATGGCAGTACGCTGATAAAAGCCCAAGGCTCTGATGACTGCTTATACGTTGTGATGCCCATGCGTTTATAGAGTATTATTTGATTGTCGTACTCTTACCCCTTTTTTACCCACTGAATGAGTGCGCGACGGTGTATATAGCATGTTTTTTATCGCTACTGGTGTTGTTGCGAATCGTTGCAATAAATCATTATTGCACCTTATCGTTCAACCAATAAGTTTAGAATGATGCTTTCATCTATCAAAATCTCAAATGTCAGGAATATTCGACAATTATCCATCAACTTTGGACCACGTTTTAATATCTTTCACGGTGAAAATGGCGCAGGTAAGAGTGCTATTCTGGAAGCAATTTATTTATTGTCAGCGGGAAAATCGTTTAGAACCCATCACATTAAAAAACTAATATCCTACGAAGAGTCTCAAATTATTTTATTTGCTCAAGTTCAGGATAACGATGATGTGATTTCCAATCTGGGTTTGCTTAAATCTGCCAAAGGCAATGAAATTCGCATTAATGGCGAAGATGTTAAAAGTATTTCTGAACTGGCAATCCGCTTACCTGTATTGGTTACTACGCAAGATAGTCATAAATTAATTGATTCTGGACCTCAATGGCGAAGACAGTTTCTGGATTGGGGATTGTTTCACGTGAAACATGAATTCTTATCAGTCTGGAAAAACTATAATAAATTGCTTAAACAGAGAAATTCAGCATTATTCAACGGTTGCCATCGAGATGAGTTAATAGCCTGGGATAATTCACTGGCACATTATGGCCAGCAATATGATCAAATCAGGAAAACCTTTATTAATGAGTTTACCCCGTATTTTGTTGAATTTTCTCAATATTTATTGGGTAAAAGAGCGTATAATCTCGTGTACCAACAAGGTTGGCCGAAAGATCTAATTTATGCAGAATGTCTGGATAAATACAGAGAAAAAGATGTGGCGAGTCGGCGAACAGAATACGGGCCTCACCGTGCTGATTTGAGAATTGAAGTAGATTTACAAAATAGTAGAGATACCGCGTCAAGAGGCCAACAGAAATTATTGGTATATGCACTTAATTTCGCCCTTATTG
>CALZHW010000263.1 GCA_945787125.1 uncultured Ectothiorhodospiraceae bacterium | reverse complement strand
TATTTACAATTTTCTAGTGAGTTTGGAGTCATTGGCATTATCTTGCTCGGTGCGCTGGTTATTAGTAGTTTTGTGAAAAGTCTACGAGTACAGTTTACCAGTCGATCACGCACTCGCAGAGGAATGGCCTTTGCGGCTTGCATGGGCATACTCAGTATCATGATTCATTCCGCTGTAGACTTTAATCTACAAATACCAGCAAACGCCGTGCTGTTTATTATTTTACTCGCAATCCCGTGGCTCAGTCGTACCCAGTAAATAGATAGGAAATATGAGAGTTAGTGACAGTTTTTGTCACCTAACGATCGTTAACAATATAAATGAGGTGGGGCATTTAACTCGTGAATTGCGTTAACCTTTATCTTATACTATGGGTCAAAATCATTAAGGGCAGCGGATGCAATATAGTGTAAATGGCAATAAAATCGCATTGGGTTTTTATCTTTTCTTTGCAAGCTCTGGATTTTTATTCGCAGCGCCACAGCCTGCAGAAGTGAGTGTGGGGGGAGTGATTCTGGTTCCTTTTCTGGGAATTGAAGAAAAATATGACAACAACATTCTATTCAGTGAAAAAGACGAAAAAAGTTCGATGATCACAATCCTCGCGCCAAGTGTCCAGCTAGGTATACAAAAAGGCATTAATACTTATGGCACTAAAGCAGCGGCGCAAGCCGGTTTTTTTGCCAGTAGCAGCGCTGATAACTATTTTGATGCGCAATTAGAAGGCGTTGCGCATCACGAATTTACCCGTCGCAATGCGTTGGATTTGAAGGCGCAGTATAACAAAGCGCATGAAGGGAGGGGCACGGCTTATAGCCAAGGTGGAGGGAGTTCATTGGCTGAGCCGGATGAGTTTTATACGGTTTTGTTGGGTGGCGATTATACCTATGGTAGTCTTGATGCGATTGGTCGTATTAAATTATCAGCAAGTCAATTTAATAAAATTTACAGCAATCACCGGACGATTACTAAAAGGAGAGACCGTGATATTACAAATGTTGGCGCAACGTTTTATTACCTTGTGCGACCAAAAACATCACTATTGTTCGAGCTAAAACACGCCAATATTGATTACCGGTTAAGTTCTGTGCCGTATGATAGTACTGAGAACCGTTTTTTTGTGGGTGGTGAGTGGGATATTACCGCAATGACCAAGGGTAGTGCACGTGGTGGTTTGTTACAAAAATCCTTCGACAATGCCGATAGAAAAGACTTTTCGGGTTTTAGTTGGGAAATTAGCGGGAGCTGGTCACCTTTGCGCCGTACACAGTTTACGCTGGAAACAAGTGGGAAAACCAATGAAACCTTAGGCATTGGAGACTATATAGATACAAAGACGGTTGCCTTTGGTTGGCTGCACGAATGGAGTCAAGCTATTAGTTCTGAAGTTGATTCGTTTTTATTGAGTAATAAGTATAGTGCTTCAACCCGTGAGGAAGGTATTGTATCATTGCGGGTCAGTATTAATTATGACATGCGTCGTTGGTTAAGCCTTACATTCGCTGTCGGCCACTCCCAACGTTTATCCAATCAAGTTAGGCAGGACTATAAGAAAAACGAAGCGAGCATCGGTGTGTTAGTAACGCTATGAAAAGCGGTTATGCACAACCCACTTCATGCTTAAAATAGCCCATATAAATTGGAATACTGTTCAAAATACTCTAGCCGGAAGTTTCTTGGCTAAATAATCTAGGTTAATTATGAATTATCGACGTTTACTAGCAGTTTGTAGTCTCACATTATTAATTTCTATTGGTGTCTTTAGCAGTCTGGCATTTGCTGCAAATGAAGAAGGTTTAGGCACTAATAACCTAAAAGATGCTTACCTGCTGTCAACAGGGGATAGAATCATAATTGAAGTTTACGGCGAAGAAGATTTGCGTAAAGAAGCCTTGCTGAGTGATAACGGTAAAATAACCTATCCTTTTCTTGGCGAGGTCACAGTTAAAGGGCAAACCATCAAGCAGCTGCAAAGCTATATTTCTTCAAAGTTGAAGGGTGAATATTTAATTGATCCTAAAGTAACTGTTTCGATTGTCGAATATCGCCCATTTTTTATCAATGGAGAAATTAATAGACCGGGGGGATATCCTTTTCAACCCGGACTAACTCTACGCAAAGCCATCGCTTTGGCCGGTGGTGCGACTGAACAAGCTTTTCTTGATGACGCGGCTATCATACGGGAAAACAAATCCGTCAAAGTGCCGGAAAAAGCCACCTTGGACAGTAGAATTTATCCTGGTGATATTATTACTGTGGCAGAATATCGGCAGGTGTTTGTCAATGGCGAAGTTAAAAAACCTGGCGCTTATCCTTATCAAAAGGAATTAACTTTTCGTAAGGCAATTGCCTTGGCTGGTGGCTTTTCCAATCGAGCATCGAAAGGAAAAATATATGTCATACAAGAAATAGACAATAAAAGTACTTCTCGTAAAGTTGAGTTGGAAGACATCGTTAAACCAGGTGACATAATAACCGTAAATCAGAGTTTCTTTTAATATGAATGTAATAGCGTCAACAGAAAAACTAAAACAACTGACAGGGCAGGAGGAGATCGACCTGCGCCAATATTGGGCGACAATAAGTACCCATAAGCTCGGTATTGCGGGATTAGCGGTTATCGTTACTCTTTTAACTGCCTTGGTAGTGTTTTCGATGGAACCCGTTTATCGGGCAACTACTTCATTGCTAATCGAATCGCAGCAAGCCAATGTAGTCTCTATTGAAGAAATATATGGGCTGGAAACACGCGACGCGGTTTATTACGCCACCCAACTTGAAATTCTTAAATCTCGTGAGTTAGCTGAGAAAGCTGTAGATCGGCTAAATCTAGCAAAACATCCAGAGTTTGACCCTGCACAACAAACGTCTCGCTTTAATTTTGATATTCGTTCCTGGTTACCTGTTGGATTACTGTCTGATGATGAACCCTCAGTAGCATCAGAGTTAGAAAAAAAACAATATTTAGTGGGTGCTTTTTTAGCACGGCTCTCCATAGCGCCTATTCGAAAAACACAATTGGTCCAGATTAGCTTTGAAGCACACGATAAAGTGCTCGCGGCTACAGCAGCAAATACATTGGCTGATGTCTATATCGAAAGTCACCTGGAAGCACGATTGGAAATGACAGAAAAAGCCACCCAATGGCTCACCAGTCGCATTGAACAATTAAAATCCAAACTCTCTTCGGCAGAGTTGCGTTTACAGAGCTTCCGAGAAAAAGAAAACCTGGTGGACCTGAAAGGTGTGCGTACCTTATCCAGCGCGGAAGTTCAGGACTTAACTGAAAAGTTATTGAGCTTACGAGAAAAGCGCTCACTCATGGAAAATTTAGTAAAGCAAATTAATGCGCTAAAAAAAGGCTCAACTGTTTCTCTGGAATCCATTCCCGCTGTATTGAAGCATCCTTTGGTGCAAAGTCTGAAAACGCAGGAAAGCAATGCGAAAAGTAAACTGGCAGAGCTTAGGAAACGTTATGGCCCGCAGCACCCGAAAATGGTTGCAGTACAAACCGAGCTAACGGCTATTCAAGAAAATATTCAGCAACAAATCAAGTTAGTCATTGCCGGTACTGAAAAAGAATATGATATAGCAAAAGATAACGAACGCTCCATTAGCCGGACGTTGGCACAAGCCAAAAAAGAGGCGCTGATAATAAATCGCAAAGAATTTCAGCTTAAAGAATTGGAGCGTGAAGTAGAAACCAATCGTAAATTATACGACACTTTTTTTACCCGCTTTCAAGAAACCAGTGCAACGGGAGATTTTCAGTCAGTCAATGCACGCATTATGGATCCCGCAGTGATTCCCCAAAGAGCAGCAAAACCCAAAAAAGGCATGTCGCTTATTATTGCTTTTGCTATTAGTTTAATCCTTGGTGTGTTGATCGCTTTCTTGCTTGATCACTTGGACAATACCTTCAAGGGCAGTGACGATGTAGAGAGTCGCTTGGGTGTTGCAGTTCTCGGTTTGATGCCATTGGCTAAATTAGGGA
>CALZHW010000262.1 GCA_945787125.1 uncultured Ectothiorhodospiraceae bacterium | reverse complement strand
AAAATATTACGCTGTGCGTCAATGCTCTTGAGCTCACTTTGAAAGATTTGGGGCATGACTTTACCACCGGAGCCGCTTCAGAGGCAATGCTGCAAACCTTAAAATCTCAGGAACGCACTTAGAGATTCTTTTCATCTCAGGGGGCGTAAAAATTCACGCCCTGGTGAGAAATATGATCTGGAGTCTGTCCTAACAGGCTCCCAGATTGTTATTCTGCGTTATCTTTCTTGGTTTAGTCTAAATACTTACAATCGAATTCAAAGTTGCAAAAGTGCTGCCTTCCTGCATCCGTATTGGCAAATTCTTACCGAGAGACGCCGTGAATACGTCCATGTAGGCTCGACGGCAGCATCCATGCTGTCAACATTCTCGATAAAGTTTTGCCACTACGAGCGCTGATTAAGGGAAAAATAGTTTGAGCTCCAATTGTGAGTAAATATACCCATAAACTACACTTAATCTTTCAGCGATACACTGTGTTGTCTGAGGTTTTATATAGTCACCTCAAAACTAGAATAAATCATGTCCTTAACAATTAAAACACCATAGACAAATTCAAATGGTGCGAGGATGAAGCCGGGGAGAGCAGAATAATGAGCAACAATTCTGATAACACAATAGAAAACAGTAAAGCAATCGACTTCGATTATTGGCGAAAATTGGCCAGTGGTGATCCAGATGCCTTTGAAGCGGCGCGGAAAAAAATAGTTGAAGCACATATCAAAACATTGGGTGATGAATCAGCCCAGGAACGTATGCGGCGGTTGCAATGGCGTATCGATATAGAGCGTCAACTCGCTAAAACACCAATGGAAGCGGCTATTCGTATCTACGACATGATGTGGGAATCGGTTGGGAAGAATTTTGAGGCCATTCAACAGTTGGCAGAAGATACGTCCCCTGATGGCGATAAAAAAATCGGAAAACCAAGGCATAAGGCTAAGGTCCTAAATTTCAATCGAGAAGAGTGTGCCAGTGTTGATGGATGACGCGCTTGCTAGAGTGAAACTAACGAAACAGGGTTCTTTATGAACCCTTTTTCGTTTTGCTGTATTTTAAGGCTTGGCGGCAGCATCCATGCTGCGAACACTCTCGATAAGGTATTGCCATTACGGGCACTGGTTATGGAAAAATTAAACTCCGATTGTGAGTTAATAAACAGAGATCCCAATCTTTAGGCTGTTATCCAGTTAGCCAGCGTAGTAATCAATTTACAGAAAGCACCGCAGAATCACAAATCTTCACCTTAAATTCGCACTTAGCTGATTTTTCTAGGATAATCCACCTTCGCTCTTGGAGCCATCAAATTGACGCAATGAATAAAGGGTAACTGATAAATGAAGAGTCTGTGGAAAGATGAGGAAGCTAAACAATATACCGATGATTTGGGATTGCGGGTATATACTTCGCGTTTGCTGGGTAAAGATCCAAGCCTGGTGCTTCATGGGGGAGGGAATACTTCAGTTAAAATAACCCAGCAAAATATTCTCGGTGAAGACGAAGCTTTGCTTTACGTGAAAGGCAGTGGCTGGGATCTGGAAACTATTGATCGGCCGGGTTTTTCACCGGTTAAATTGAACCATCTGATCAGGTTGGCCGAGTTGGAGGCCCTATCTGACCCACAGATGGTTAATGAACTACGCAGTAACATGACGATAGCCTCGGCTCCCACACCTTCGGTTGAAGCCATTTTGCACGCGACCTTGCCGTTTAAATATGTCGATCATACTCATGCCGATGCCATCGTCACAATTACTAACAATGCTAAAGGCAAAAGTCGGATTGAGGAAATCTATGGCGACGAAGTCGTTATTATAGATTACATCATGCCGGGTTTTGATTTAGCCAGGTTATGCGCAGAGGTTTTCAAACAGCAGGCGCATGCAAAAACGCTAGGCATGGTGTTGCTGAATCACGGTATTTTTTCATTCGCGGATGATGCAAAAGAGTCTTATGAGCGAATGATATATTTGGTTGATAAAGCCGAACAATATCTGCAAAAAAACAATGCCTGGGACGTGATCCCGCATGATGACAAAGACTTTAACCTGGATAAACAGCAGCGTGCTGAATTGCGTCAAAAAATATCTTCACTGGCTGGTCAGCCCATGATTCTGCATGCCCGAAAATCGGCTAAGTTTAATGCCTTTGCGCGTCGCGATGATTTAGTGAAAACTTGCCAGCAAGGGCCAGCAACACCTGATCATGTGATTCGTACCAAACGTTTACCGATGCTGGGGTTGGACACTGAAAAATATGTGCGAGATTATACTGCCTATTTCTCAACGTATCAGCAAAATGCACGTGATGAAAAAACCATGCTCGATCCGGCGCCTCGTTTGGTTATCGATAAAGAGAATGGTGTTATCAGTGTTGAGAAAACTGTCAAGGATGCGAATATTGTGGCGGATATTTATGATCACACCATTGATGTGATATTGCGTGCAGAGGCGCTCGGAGGTTATCAGGCGCTGCCGGGGCAGGATATCTTTGATATGGAATATTGGGATCTAGAGCAGGCTAAATTGAAAAAAACCGGTTCAGCACCAGAATTTACCGGTGAAATAGCATTGGTCTCCGGCGGTGCTTCAGGTATTGGTTTAGCGAGTGTTGATGCTTTGCTGGCCGCAGGTGCTGCAGTTGTTGCGCTGGATTTAAACCCAGCGGTCATCGACTTGCGTAAACACCCGGCTTATTTAGGTATTGAGTGTGATGTTAATGATCGCCAGCAGATTCAGCAAGCGATCGAACAAACAGTAACAGCGTTTGGTGGTTTGGATATGCTGGTATTAAATGCCGGAGTATTTCCTGCTGGCAAGCGCGTCATTGAGCTTGACGATGATTTATGGCGCAATGTCATGTCGATAAATCTGGATGCCAACCTGGCTTTATTGCGTGAGTGTTATGTATTACTCAAGCATGCCCCCAATGGTGGGCGCGTGGCCATTATAGGCTCAAAAAATGTTTCTGCCCCGGGGCCGGGTGCGGCGGCTTATTCAGCATCAAAAGCGGCGCTCACCCAATTGGCGCGTGTCACCGCACTTGAGTGGGGAAAAGATGGTATTCGAGTGAATGTCTTGCACCCTGATGCGGTGTTTGATACCGGCATATGGACACCGGAAGTGCTGGAAGCGCGTGCAAAGCATTATGCGTTGAGTGTCGATGCCTATAAAACCAAAAATGTACTTGGGGTAGAATTGAAAAGTTCTGATGTTGCGGCGTTAGTGGTGGCCATTTGTGGCGCAGGTTTTTCGAAAACCACCGCGGCACAAATTCCTATCGATGGGGGCAATGATAGGGTGATATAGGGTGATCTATTTTAGTCTTTAAATAAACACTCAACGGCGGCATCGATTTGAGCCGTTTGAGAGTTAAGAAACTCGTCGCACTGTTGCAGTATCATATCGGATACACCTAGCGAATCTATTATGTTAGCTGGGATACACTGCTCATGATTGTCACTCAGTGCACATTCACGCAATAGAAAATTGCTAACATACACCAGGTTAGCGTATTGCCAGTGAATGCCTTTAAAATTCGGGTTGTGATGCTCAAAAGTGGCTGTGATAATTTCACTTGGCAGACCCCAAGCGCGCATTAACAGCACACCGAGTTCTGTATGTTGTGCGCCAATAAATATTTCCTCCATTTCTAACAAGGTTTTTTTGTTATTATCTTTAATGCTGTTATTAATTAAAGTGAATTCCTCGCGGAATTGATCACCTAGCAGCACAAAGCCAATGTTATGTAATAATCCGCTTAGAAATACAATGTCTGGGTTAAATTCGTGATTTGCTGGTACCTTACTTGCAATAAAACGCATCAGGTGAGCGCTATATAAAGCGTGGCGCCAAAACTCGCGCATGCCAATCGGCCCATCTAAGGGTATGTTAAAGGCTTTAGCGGCTGAGATAGTGATCGCTGTGTTTAAAACGTTGATAAAGCCAAGACGAATAATCGCATCAGTTAATGAGGTGATCTTTTTTTCGCTACCAAAAAAAGCGG
>CALZHW010000261.1 GCA_945787125.1 uncultured Ectothiorhodospiraceae bacterium | reverse complement strand
TATGCCTATGATGAATTAAACAACGTCACCCAACTTACCTATCCCGATGGTAAGACGCTTTCCTATCAATACGACACTCTAAATCGTGTCAGCGGTATCACCATTGACTGGCTGAACAAAAGCGCGACACCAACTTATGATGCGGCTGGCCGACTCACCGGTTTAAGTCACTCCACCAGCAGCAGTGCCCTCATAGCGGATTATCAGTTTACGCTCGATGCCAATGGCAATCGGACTCAGGCCATCATCAACAACGAACCCATTTTGCCAGCGGCGTTAATCAATACGACACAAAGCCAAAGTTATAATCTACAAAGAAATCGATTGTTATCGGCAGTGACCACTGAACCGGTGAGTTTCAGCTACGACGCCCAAGGCCAAACAGAAACAGTTACCGGCTCAACCACCAATACCGGTTATGTGTTCGACAGCGCCCATCGCTTAACCGGTTTTAACACAAGCAGTCAAACCAGCAGTTATCAATATGATGGTGTAGGCAATCGCCTAAGTGCCACACGTCAAGGAATTACCACCCAATACATTCATGATGCGGGTGGCAACCTGCTTGCCGAAGCCGATGCCACCGGCACAATCACGCGTTACTACATTCACGGCCTTGGTTTGATGGCCTTTGTGGATGCACAAACGAACCAAGTTTACGTGTACCATCATGACGCTACCGGGCATACCGTGGCGGTGACTGATAATGCACAAACCATTATCAATCGTTATGCCTATTCACCATATGGGAAGATATTGGCTAAAGATGAAGCCTTTTCACAACCGTTTACCTATGCCGGGCAAGCCGGCATTTATACCGAAGCCGAAAACTTGTATTACATGCGCGCACGGTATTATGATGCGAGTATTGGGCGGTTTATTTCGGAAGACCCATCGAGCTTTGCGGGTGGATTAAATCTATACGCCTATGCCGGTGGCAGTCCACTGATGCTGATTGATCCTTCAGGTTTGGGACCAGAAGGTGGTGGTTTAGGCTCGGCAGCCCTGGATTTTGGGCTTGGATTTATTCCAGGTTATGATCTGTACCAGGCCGTTACCAATCCCAATGCGACCTGGGGTGATATAGCCCTTGGCGCCATGTCGGTTGCGCCGGGTGCGGGTAAGGCGCTCTCTTTAATTGGGAAGGTTTCAAAGGGGGCAAATAAGGCTCCTGACTTCGTCGTTTCCCCGGGTGGGACTGCTTTCCCCGTCCCGAAAGGCGCAACCGGCCCAGCTCCGGTAGTTAATCCTGCAGGAAATCAAACAGGCGTTGCATTCACTGGCGGTGCTGGTGGTGCGAACGGGCAAGTTTCAACCATGAGGATAATGAATCCAACTCCTGCAAGGGGCAATAGCCCAGGCTACCCAAACGGGTATATCAAGTACGAAAATTCAGCATCTCCTAAGCCGCAGGGAGTAGATCCATACAGCGGCAAAACTTTGCCCAATTCTCAATCGCACTTTCCAATTGACTAGCGAGGCAACGGTAATGGGAAAATCAAAACTAAGCGTCATTTGCGGATTGAAGGTTGCTGATGCTGTATTAGCTGAGGGTGATGCCGGGATAAGCTTTGAAAACGGGATTAGCCTCGCCATTTACAATAGGTACGAGTTAGTGGGATTTGTTTTGAGTGACGTGCAGCGGTTGATTGGTAATATTGTTACTCATGTAGATGAGGGTGCGGATACAACTACGATTAGGTTCGAAAACAATTGGGCGCTTCAGATAGATATGCGAGACGAGGCATATACGGGGCCAGAAGCAATGCAGCTCCGTGTCCCTGGTGAGCCCATTGTGATATGGAATTGATCGTATTCCTCTAGAATAATTCGTTGTTACAAAGAGTGGAGAGAAAGGTGGTCTAAATCTCTTTAAGTGGGGTCCGGGTGCGGGTAAGGCGCTCTCTTTAATTGGGAAGGTTGCAAAGGGAGCACCGAAGCCGGGAGATAAGGTTTATCGAGTTTGGGGCGACGAGGCTGGAGCCAATGGGCGCTCTTGGTCTCGAACCGATCCAAGAGCAGTAGAAAATTATCGCGATGCTGCTGGTCTACCTAATCAAAATTCGGGGCGATTTGTTACAGAAGGCACGCTAACCAATAGCAAGGGCGTTACACAAAGAGATGCTTTGTCGTTGCATGGCAATAAAGGCAGCATTGATGAATTGGTTGTTCCTAATCCTACAAAACAGATACGTGTTGATCGTGTATCTGGAGCTAATCCAGAGTTTTAGGGATGAACCCCATGAGCAAAGAAAAGCTAGACTCGTTCATCAGTAGTAGTACACGTTTTGTAGCAGAGCAAACTGGTATTCCAGAAAACGAGTTTAAGGAAGCGATTGTTGGTCTGTTTCGAGAACAAAATAGGCTGCTTAGAGCATACCTGGCTCAGGTGAAGTGCGGCGAGGAAATTGATTTTAATATTGTGCTCTGCATAGCTTCGGAAAACGGGGAAGACGAGAAATTAGCTAATGACATCGCTTCAGTTTTTCGTCGTATGTTTGGCTCACATGAGCATTTAGATATTCTCTTTTTAAGTAGCAGCCAAGAGACTGAACTACGAAAAGTGTGCTGTCCTTTTTTTAGCTCAAGGCGTTTTGATCGTCCTGATTTTTATCTAACATCTAGCGAAGGCTATAATCTTGAAGAAGTTAGGGCGTGCTACAAAGAAAGGCGTTTTATGAATGGGCATCCAGATGGCTATTTGCTTTGCGAGATTGAGCCCCCAATATTGGGTCAACCGCATGGGCTGGGTGGGCAGGACATACATAGAGTCGTTCTTGCAAGCCGTCACGCAGGGTATTCTGTTTTTTCCATTAAAGATTGGCCTGTCTACGTGCATGTGGCGCGGTTAACTTGTGATGACTTCGGCGATAAATTTATCATTGCTGAAAATGATATCGAATCTATTGGCTGGGCGGAAATATACGAATCTTCGGCAGCCGCCAAGACTTCGCTTTAATTACATTGAATCTTCTTATTTTTTAGGATGCTTGCTGTTGTTTAATCAGTGCCTCCAACATCTCCATAATAAACTTCTGTTTCGCCCTGGGCATTAAGCCGATCTGCTCAATCTGCCGTTGCAGTGTTGAAGCGGGTCCGCGTTTAGCTGGTTTAGCCGCCATCCCAATTAATTGCTCCAGCGACACCGCAAACTGTAGCGAGCCAATTTCCCATCGTACAATTTACCAAATTATCAATCATACGATTTAGCGAAATTCAGGCAGGTTTACCACATTCTCGTTATAAGAAAAATATTGTTTAGCACGTTAAAATCATACTTTCGTTCAACCTCCGTTGTAATCTATTCCAATTTATCGTCATACCTTGTGAGTAATTGTGTACCACTGCCATCGTATATGATGGCAGTGACAATTTATTCTGACGGACGTTTATCTAATGGAATAACGAAAAAAAGTGAACCAGCCGTTAAATCATCAGAATATGATTCAACGGCATCATCGATAAGTGACACTAATCATTTCTTACAAAGACTTCTCTCCCAAATTAATACGATGTAACTATCACTTAAAACTCAATATCATCATCAAATTGACGAAGATTATCAGCTTGGTTTTCCGTTTCAACTCCTTTATATATTTGCTTAATGTCTTTGTGATAAGCTTGCCAAATCGCCGCCTGCAATTCACCTAAAAGTTCATGCACTGTAACAGCTTGCTTCGCTGACCAGTAGGTTGGTATTCTCAAAATTTTCAATAGAATGTCATCCTATCTTAGCTAAACTTGGCGAGTCGATCCCATATTTTTTCAATACGACACAAAGCCAAAGTTATAATCTACAAAGAAATCGATTGTTATCGGCAGTGACCACTGAACCGGTGAGTTTCAGCTACGACGCCCACGGCCAAACAGAAACAGTTACTGGCTCAACCACCAATACCGGTTATGTGTTCGACAGCGCCCATCGCTTAACCGGTTTTAGCACAAGCAGTCAAACCAGCAGTTATCAATATGATGGTGTAGGCAATCGCCTAAGTGCCACACGTCAAGGAA
>CALZHW010000260.1 GCA_945787125.1 uncultured Ectothiorhodospiraceae bacterium | reverse complement strand
CCCGGTGAAACTGGACGCCAAGGCCAAGCGAATAAGTATCAAATTTGATAACGAAGAAATCACCTATCGGCACGGCCCTCCTCGGGCAAGCAGTTTAAGCTGGCCATTTTCTGATGACCCGGAGGGCAGTATTGTGAGTGTTTATTTTCATACCAACACTGATAAAATTGGTGTGCGAAAAAAAGGTTCCTGGGCATTTTTTCAATTGCTGAACGACGCATCAATCAAAAAAACAAATTTGGCTGACAAATACAACGTTTCGCTGAGTATCAAAGGATACACAGCAAAATATTCATTAAAAGCAAATAGTGTAGTCAATCCGTTTGATCTTACGGAATTGCATGCTTTTCGATTACCGACGAAAATATAATATGGATATGTTAGCAAGCACTTGTGGATATTTTGGCAAACTACCACTACGTGGTGATTTTATCCAGCGTAACCTTGATCAAACGTTTGTTACGTTATGGGATCAATGGTTGCAAAGCGTCATTAGTACCAGCCGTACCACATTGGACGAACAGTGGCTCGACAATTACTTAATTTCACCGGTCTGGCGCTATTTTATCAAGCTGGATGATAAATCAAGCTACGCTGGCATAATGCTGCCAAGCATTGACAAAGTGGGTCGATATTTCCCATTTACAATCGCGATCGCCTTATCCAAAGATGAAGACAGTATGCAATTCATAGAAAAAAACAAAACCTGGTACGATCAAGCAGAAACAATAGCATTGCAGGCATTGGCAGAACAAATCGATTTAGAGCAACTCAATCAAGCCGTAGAGAATTTGACCTTAATAGAAACTATTGATCATACCAAAGCCTTTGAAGAAACCAGTAAAGCTTATCGCATAGATTTATCAAATAACTATACACTTGAAATGGGTTTATCGCGCCTCCGGGCAAAGTTGTGCATGCCACTACAACAAACAAGCAGTTTTTGGTGGAATCAGAATACTGAACAAGCAGATGGAAATTTGTTATGCTGTACAGGCTTGCCGGACGATAATATTTTTGTCGCAATGTTAGACGGACAATGGGATCTCTGCCATGTAAATAGGCTTGATGGACTGCAACTTAATAATGAATGAATCAACAATCCCCAAACATATGAATTCACCAAAAAGCAATTGGCAATCGGCACAAATCACCCATGCGGGAAATGTAAGGCCATATAATGAAGATGCATGTCTAATTAAAGACGATTTGGATCTTTGGTCGGTTGCTGATGGCATGGGTGGCCATGAAGCAGGTGACGTCGCAAGTCAGATGATCATGGCAAGATTGGCAGAAATACAACCATCGGAAGATTTGGCCACTCTCGTTGACCGGATCGATGATGCATTAATTAATGTCAATAACGAGCTACGAAAATTGGGGCGGGAAAAGTACAATAACCGAACCATTGGTAGTACGGTTGTCAGCATGTGTGCAGTAGATGATAACTTGGCAATTTTGTGGGCCGGTGATAGTCGGGTTTACCGTATTAGAGAACATAAAATACAGCAACTCACCCGAGATCACAGTGAAGTGCAAAATTTAATTGATCAAGGTTTATTAAAAGCAGAAGAAGCGGAGCACCACCCTGCCGCCAATGTCATTACCCGGGCTATCGGTGCGTCAGACGATTTATATCTGTCCACTGCCGTGGATAAATCACAAGCTGACGATGTTTATATTCTATGCAGCGACGGTTTATACCGAGACATCACAGAAAATGAAATTTTACGTCTAGCCAACAATCTGAATGTTGATGAAGTTTGTCAAAAGCTGATGGCGCTGGCGTTATCGAGAGAAGCAAAAGATAATATAACCATCATCGCAACTAAATACTAACATCACATGGCTATCATCAATTTCATTTACCCACCAAAGACAGTAAAGCGCATGAATGTTACTCAATCACTGCAGGGGATCTCATATCAATATGCTAACCAACAGTGAATTGGAAAAATTACTCCATAATCACATGCGAGGTGTCGAAAATTTTGTAAGCTATCGACAAAAACGTTTGCTATTGATACGTGCATTTGTCAATAAAGTCTCGTCTGATATTACCATCCCGCAAAATAACAGCAAAGATCGGCCTGATGATCCGTTGGAATCCACTATTAGAAAATCTGAATTTGAAATTCCAAAACTGGCTAGTGAGGAAAAGTCATCATTTTCCAAATTAGTCACTTTAATCGCTCTGTGCGTATTAATAGCCATTGCCGGCGCAACCTGGAAAATGAGTGAATCAAGCAAACTTGACACTGAACACGCCGATTCATCCCACTCGACTGAGAGTTCAGGTAAGGCTCCACAAAATACGCTCATTGCGCCTATTGCTAATGAATATTTTTTAGATGAATTCCTGTCATTAAAAAACTGGGATTCAGAAACCTTGTCTAATTTTTTAATGCAATGGCAAGCGCTTCCAAAAGCGCGTCGATCAGCCTTGAGGCAAACGCCAACATTTATTGCTATCGGTGAGGAAATAAAACAGCGGATGCAGACTATATCCACACAAAAAAATATTACCAGTAACAAACAGCAACGTGTAAAAAAATTGCTACTATGGTTTGCCACCGAACTATCATTAGGTGTAAGGTAATAACAACAACACAAATCATAGCTGGAGGAAAAATGAAAATAGAAAAAGACCATGTGGTAAGCATTCATTATCGTTTGAGTGAAGCAGAACAACTGATAGAAGATTCGCATGAGTCAAAACCCATGACCTATCTGCATGGCCATGGCGCCATTTTCCCAGCAATAGAAGAGGCTTTAACTAACAAAACAATAGGTGACAAAACAAGCATCACTTTAACACCAGAACAAACCTATGGTGAGCGTGATGAAAGCGCACTTCAACGAGTCTCGATCAATCATGTCGTACGACAAGGCAAAAAAAAGACAAGATTAAAACCCGGTATGCAAATTCATCTCAATACCAAAAATGGTCCACAACCCGCCATAGTAATCAAAGCTGGATTAAAATCAGTGGATGTTGATGTCAATCACCCATACGCGGGCAAGACCTTGAGTTTTGATATTGAAGTTATCGCTATTCGTGAAGCCAGCGCTGAAGAAATTGCTCACAAACACGTGCATGGCGAAGGTGGTCATCAGCATTAAAAAATTGCATCACTTGCGGTGCAAATATTCGCGCCGTAAGTGATTCTTGTCGAAGTTCAATTTTCCCCCATACCCAGCGCGCGACAAGCTGTCACTTTTACAGTCATTGAACTCCAATTCTAAGTTAATACGTCCCTCTACTCTCAGACCCACCCAAATCAAGCATTTAAACAAAAACACCAACCAAGCCAAAGCCTATTGGGCAAAAGTCTCTTTTACAGGAAAAGCATTTCTACCCAAGCAACTGTAAAATGACAGCAGTGGCATTCAATGGTTGCTGCAAAACCCTGGCACCCTGGGGTATGTGGAAGGCGGTTCAGTAACAAAACAGCCGCTTTTGTTGAGCTAGTCTTTGAACACGATGGCGAAGGTTTTGTCAGTGACCTCGAGCGCCTATGGGTTAAACATACCTTTAATGACGCGTTTCAATTAGCCGGTGGTCGTAACAAAAATAAAATAGGCACAATAGGTACAACCACGGGTCACGCCTACTATCTGCAAGCAAGTTATCAATTCATGACTGACTGGAAAGCGATCTACCGACATTCAGCCTTGAGTTTCGATGCCGATAAAGATAGCTATTTTAAAATCTTGGATGCACAGGAACAATCACATAATGTAGTAGCACTACGTTATGAAATTGACGATGTCAATGCACTTAAAGCTGAAATTGATTTTATGAAAAGTGACACCCTCGGTTTAGAAGACTCAACCAGCTATCGTGTGCAGTGGGTATATATTATCCCCTAGATTATATATTGGTTAAACAGGCAAAAAAAGGACAGAATCTACGGACTCCGTCCTTTTTTTGTCTAAAACACCCAACTGATTTTTCAGGTCGAAAAAACACATTGTTTATATTTTGATCAACTCATCACTATAAGAAACTAAAGACTCAATATATGCTGCAACCAACCGATAAATCAAAGGAACTGCAATTTTCAACAAAAAAGGTT
>CALZHW010000259.1 GCA_945787125.1 uncultured Ectothiorhodospiraceae bacterium | reverse complement strand
TATTACGCTACGAGGCGAATGCACGTTCAGGTGAAGGCGATATCAACATTCAAGGCCAGACCCAACTCAACGCCGCTAAAAAGTGGCCCACAAACATCAACATAAAAGGTAAAGCATTTGAAGTAGCACGGATACCTGAGGCGAGAGTTGAAATCTCACCTGATCTCGCTATCAATATTCAGGGCAATGAAATTCGTATTAATGGCGAAATCAATGTACCGGTTGCTAATCTGCAACCGAAAGATGTCTCCAGTGCAGTTACAGTTTCAGATGATGTGGTTATTGTTGGCGACACCGAAGCCACTGAAGAACAAATGCAGATCTTCGCCAGGATTAAAATCATTTTGGGTAATCGAGTACGCTTTTTTGGCTACGGTTTCGATGGTCAACTGGGCGGCGATATTACAATTATCGAAAATCCAGGAAAACCCACCACCGCTAATGGTGAACTCAAAATTGTTGAAGGTCGTTATCGAGCTTACGGTCAACGGCTCGACATTAACGACGGCAGAGCCTTTTATAGTGGCGGGCCAGTCACTAATCCAGGACTCGACATGCGTGCGATTCGAACGGTGCAAGATATCATCGTCGGGCTTAAAATTGGCGGCAGCGTTAACTCACCAAGAATTGAGTTATTCTCTCAACCTGCAATGGACCAGGCTGAGACCCTCTCATATTTAATATTAGGTCGACCCATGGAGAGTTCGTCACAGGAAGATGGTCAGGCGATGGCCGGTGCCGCGCTGGCACTGGGTCTAGCAGGCGGCGATACTTTGGCTCGGCGCATTGGCCAACGCTTTGGTTTTGATGAACTACGGGTTGATACCTCTGAGGCCGGCGGCTCTTCCCTTTTATTGGGACGTTATCTTTCACCGCGATTGTATCTGAGTTACGGGGTGGGTTTAGTCGATGCGACCAATACCATTAATGTCCGCTATGATTTAACGAAACAACTGCAAGTGATTGGGGAATCTGGCGATACCCATGGTGCCGACCTGCTCTATACGATAAAACGGTGAAGAGTATTCTGTGACTGATATAGTCTGGATGCTATAGGTTGGATACTATCGGTTGGATGTTATTTTTTACGTGAGGCTTTTTCTTCGATGCCGGAGATACCAAAGCGGCGCTCAAGCTCCGCTAAAATTTCACTGGGTTCAATGTCTTGCTCAACCAGCATCACCAGGCTATGAAACCAGAGATCTGCGGTTTCATAAATTATTTCCTGTTTGTTACCGCCTTTAGCGGCAATAATCACTTCTGTCGATTCTTCACCGACTTTTTTCAGAATACTATCCAGACCTTTGTGATACAAGTTCGCCACGTATGAACTATCAGGGTCAGCGTTTTTACGCTCTTTTAATATCGCGGTTAATTGCTGAATCACATCACTCATGAGATTTATAAATTTCCTTGGGGTCTTTTATCACATCTTCTACACTAGACCATTGATCACCATCCAGGCGCTGATAGAAACAAGACTCTCTGCCAGTATGACAAGCAATACCACCGACTTGCTCTATTTTTAGCAGGATGACATCGTTATCACAGTCCAGCCGAATTTCCGTAACCTTTTGCACATGGCCAGATTCTTCGCCCTTGGGCCAAAGTTTTTGCCGCGAGCGAGACCAGTAAACCGCCTGTCCTTTTTCCAACGTGAGTGCCAGTGCTTCTCGATTCATCCAGGCGAACATTAAAATTTTACCGCTTGCGGCATCTTGCGCAATCGCGGGCACCAGGCCTTTTTCATCCCATCTGATGTCATCCAGCCAGCTAGCAGGCATTACAGACGCACCTCGATACCAGCTTTTTGCATGGCAAGCTTAGCATCTTCAATAGTGTATTCGCCAAAATGAAAAATACTGGCCGCCAATACGGCATCCGCTTTGCCCTCGATGACACCATCAACCAAATGCTGCAAATTTCCAACACCGCCTGAAGCGATAATGGGTACGTTGACGGCCTCGCTCATTGTCCGCGTTAGTGCCAAATCAAAACCACTTTTGGTACCGTCTCGGTCCATACTGGTGAGTAATATTTCTCCGGCACCATTCGCCACCATTTTTCTAGCCCAATCTATCGCATCCAGCCCCGTTGGTTTTCGACCGCCATGGGTGAAAATTTCCCACCGATTGGCTTCATCTTGCGTACTGACTTTTTTCGCATCGATGGCAACGACGATACACTGCGAGCCAAATTTATCGGCTGCCTGTTTGACAAAGTCTGGATTAAATACCGCCGCAGTATTGATACCCACTTTATCCGCACCGGCATTTAGCATGCGCCGAATATCTTCAACCGTTCGAATACCCCCACCCACGGTTAGCGGGATAAAGACTTGACTGGCAACCGACTCAACCACATGAATAATTGTTTCACGATTATCTGAGCTGGCCGTAATATCAAGAAAGGTAATCTCGTCCGCACCTTGTGCATCATAACGTTTGGCGACTTCAACCGGGTCGCCTGCGTCACGGATATCGACAAACTGCACGCCTTTAACAACGCGGCCGTTATCGACATCAAGGCAAGGAATAATACGTTTGGCTAATCCCACGAGTTAGACACTTTCTTTACCATATTTTAGCGCTTCAACGAAATCCAGTGAACCTTCATAGATCGCTCGACCTGTGATAGCACCGACAATGCCTTCGCTTTGCACCGCACAAAGCGCTTTAATGTCTTCCATATTGGTGATTCCGCCGGAGGCAATAACTGGGATACGAATCGACTGCGCCAACTTAACCGTCGCTTCAACGTTCACGCCGTTCATCATGCCATCGCGGCTTATATCGGTGTAGACAATAGCCTCGACACCCATCGCTTCAAAGCGCAGGGCCATATCTATTACATCGTGATGGGATAATTTTGACCAGCCATCAATCGCAACCTTACCGTCTTTGGCATCTAATCCAACAATGATATGCCCAGGAAACTCGGCACACACATCCTCGACAAAATGGCCATTGGTAATTGCTTTGGTGCCAATAATGGCAAACCGCACGCCGGCATTTAAATAGGCCTGAATGGTATCTTCATCACGGATTCCGCCACCCACTTGAAGATCAAGCTCGGGAAACTTGTTGGCAATTTTTCCTATGACCGAGGCATTCATGGGCTTGCCCGCGAACGCGCCATTTAAGTCAACCAAGTGTAGGCGCTCTGCGCCAGCATCGACCCAGCGTGATGCTGCATCGAGTGGATCCTCATCGTAAATTGTTACGTCACCCATTTCGCCTTGACGCAAGCGAACACACTTTCCATCTTTTAAATCAATTGCAGGTATCACTAACATGATGCTTCCTCAGCTTTCACACTTCACCATTCCATTTTGCAAAATTTGTTAACAAGGTTAGTCCAACATTGTGACTTTTTTCAGGGTGGAACTGCACCGCAAAAATGTTATTCTTCGCTATCACCGAGGTAAAATCAAGCCCATAACAAGTCATTCCCGCAATCACACTGGCATCCTCAACTTCGGTATAATAACTATGTACAAAATAAAAACGACTGTTGTCGGGAATATCTTTCCACAGCGGGTGTGAAACCTGTTGTTTTACCTGGTTCCAACCCATATGAGGGATTTTAAGTCGGGCCTGATTTTCATCCAACAGCTCATCACCAAAATAACGCACCTTGCCTTTAATCAAACCCAGGCAATTAACGCCATTATTTTCTTCACTGCTATCCATCAGTGCTTGCATGCCGACGCAAATCGCTAAAAAAGGTTTTTGTTGAGAAACCTCGGATACGGTTTCGATTAAATCCAATTGGCGCAAACCCAGCATGCAATCACGCATGGCGCCTACGCCGGGAAAAACTATTTTATCGGCTTTCGCTATTTCAGCGGGCTGACTGGTCACAATAACTTTAGCATTATCGACCGCACGCGCAACCGCTTTAGCAGCAGAATGCAAATTTCCCATGCCATAATCTACGATAGCAATCGTACCAACCATGGGGTTACAAACTTCCCTTCGTCGAAGGCACCGTTTCACCCATACGCTCATCTTTAGTTAACGCCATACGTACGGCTCTGCCAAAGGCTTTGAAAATGGTTTCGGCGATATGGTGAGAGTTACGCCCGCGCAAATTATCGCTATGCAAGCTTGCTTGTGCGTGATTC
>CALZHW010000258.1 GCA_945787125.1 uncultured Ectothiorhodospiraceae bacterium | reverse complement strand
GGCAGGCGATTTACAACTATCGCTGCTATTTTTGCCATGGTTATTCAGGCGATGCCAAAACCCTGGCCAGCAGCTACTTGGATCCCAAGCCGATTTCATTTGTCGATACGCCTTTGAACGCCTTGAGTGTTGCTGCCATGCAGCAAGCAGTGAAGCTCGGTAAAGCGAATACTGCCATGATGAGTTTTGCCAATGTGTTAAATGAAGCAGAAATTGACGCGGTGATTTATTTTGTGCGTGAAGCCTTTATGCGGCAAAAATTAAAAAACACCCAGTATCATACGGTAGAAAATGGATGGGAAAATCATGCAAAATACAGTGATGCATTTCCTTTTGCGCTGGGCGAAGTGCTGCTTGACCAGCCTTGGGAAACGCTCACTGATTCTCAGCGCCGGGGTAAGGCCTTATTTCTTTCAAGTTGTGTTAGCTGCCATGACCGCGCCAATGTTGCTGAAGAGGGCGCTGTCTGGGAGAGTTTTCCATTGTCCTGGCCGCGAAACGGAGTTTCGCCACAAAACTTACATAATCCAGATGCCGTGTCCCAGGCAAGCCCGTATTCTGTGCATGATATATCGCCGGACTTTATGCCGCAGACCGCTCAGCAGCAGCATGGCTCGCGGCTGTTTCAGACCAATTGTGTGTTTTGTCATGCGGCAGATGGTTCGGGTAAGAACTGGATTGGGCAGTTTATTGAGCCACACCCTAAAAATTTTCGTCAAGCACCTATTGATAAGTTATTTACCAAAGAAACGCTGTATGAACGAATCTCTAATGGTGTTGAGGGAACTGCAATGCCAGCTTGGCGTTATGTATTAAGTGTTGAAGAATTGAACGCAGTGGTGGAATATATGTGGCAGAGGTTCAAGTGACTTTACTATATGTATGGCGTGTTTCTCAATATCAATTGACACATCCCTCGTGAGCAAGCATAGTTGCTTCGTAGAGGCCAGTTAGCCTTATATCTCGTTGATTAAAAAAACAAAAATCAATGCGTTTTATCCCATTATTGGCTTTTGAGAGTTATCCGGCAGAGCATCAGTGGCGGTGTTGGGCTTTTTTTTGCAGGTATTGTAGGATGCTCAAGTTTATGTTCAGTAAGTTAAAATAGGAGAAGAGAATGAGAGGTCGTATCCTCACCCTGCTAATGTGCAGTTTTATTTTGGGATTGGTGTTAGTTGCAGCGTCTGTCACTGCCAGTGAAGCTAAGCCATTTGCGGAAAAACATGTTGTTTTACAAATCAGTGATGCTGACCCGTTCAAGCAAACCTTAGTGCTGAATGTCGCAAGCAATGTTATTAAGTTTTATGGTCCGGATAGCGTTGAAGTGGAGATCGTGGCATTTGGCCCTGGTTTGCGTTTATTATTTAAAGACAATGATCATGCGGGCCGTATTCAGAGCCTTGTCACCAACGGTGTGCGTTTTAGTGCTTGTGAGAACACCCTCAATGCGATGACCAAAGAATTAGGTAAAAAGCCTGCGTTAAATGACGAGGCTGAAATAGTCGTCTCAGGTGTTGTGCAAATTATGGACTTGGTTGAAAAGGGTTTTACGTTAGTTAAGCCATAATCCTGGCTCAAATGATTATTCTAGGTTATTCCAGGATAATTAAAACAACAGAATTTTATAGGAGAACAGATGTTGAATATCTCAAAGGACTTGGTCGCCCTGGCAGTCGTAGGTCTGATTGCTATATTTGCGCTAAGCATGCCCTTTAAGCAAGTTAATGCGGCGGACTGGTTGATGTTGCAAGGCACCGAGCCGAATGCAGCAGCAGGGCGAGCGACAGTCTGGGGACTTGTTCAGCCCGAAGCGCAGTATACCGATGGCTCAGTGTTACAGAGTGGCACGTTCAATGGTAAACCCGCTTTATTCAATATGATTGGTCCTGATGCGACGAGTCGAGCAAGCTTTCAACTACGTCGCGCACGATTCGGGGTTCGTGGCCAGGGTTTTCCGTTAGATGGTAAAACAAATTATTATATTCTGGCAGAGTTGGGGAATAACAGCATCACAGCCGGGAGTGAGAGCGCCGTCAAATTGGCGGATGCCAGCGTGACGTTTAATCAAATCCCTTATGCTAGGGTGAGAATTGGTCAGTTCAAATATCCTGGCTCAGAGGAAGGATTGCAATCAGCTGCACAGCGTGATTTCATCAATTACACCAGTGGAGCTGAACAATTGCTGTTAGAGCGCTTCTTTGATAAGACGGAGAATAATCTTGATCGCAATGTTCCTGTCGGCGCATTTCGTGACATTGGTGGGCAGTTATTTGATACCCAAAAAGTCGCGGACAATTGGTTCGCATCTTACGCAATTATGCTCGGCAATGGTAATGGTATTAATCGAGCGGATAATAACGCCGATAAAGATTTATATTTTTACGCCGCTGCAGAGCAGATCTATGCAGGCAAAGGATCGCAGGTTGATAGCATGAAATGGTTTGCCTGGCATCAAGTGGGCAAACGCAATCTGGATGGTCGCAAACACAACCGGTCTCGTACTGGGTTGGGTGCGACGTTTCGTAAAACAAAATATCGCGCAGCATTTGAATATTTTTTTGCTGATGGGGTAATTTACAATGGCACAATAGATGGTGGTCGGCCAGCCGATGGAGCCGGTTTTAGTGTATTGACAGCTAATAAAGCCAGCGCGTTTTATGTGCATGCGGGTTTTATGCTGCTGCCTAACGTGCAACTGGATCTACGTTATGATGATTTGAAACGTAGCACTGAAAGCGCTACTGATGAACGCAGATTCAGTACCTTAACCGCCGGTATCCAATATTTTGTCAATAAAAAAACCCGTGTGGTATTTAACTATGAAAAACGTCACGCGAGTGCGCCCGGGCTGACCGGCGAGCAAGCGGTGAGGGTTAATAAAATACTGGATGTGCTGGATGATAGAATGTCTATGCAGGTGGTGGCGGCATTTTAATACCTTAAAATCGGAGTTCAAAGTTGCAATAGTGCCATCTCCCAGCACCCGTAGTGGCAAGGCCTTATCGAGAGACGCCGTGAATACGTCCCTGTAGGCTAAACGGCAGCATCTATGCTGCCAACACTCTCGATAAGGCCTCGCCACTACGAGCGCTGAGTATGGAGAATAGTTTGAACTCCGATTGTTAGAAATTATTAGGATTATTGGAATGTATGCAAACTGGAAAAACAATGGAATACAACAACGTGAAGTCGAGTTTAAATGATTAATGTAGCGGTAGTGGGTGGAACTGGATATACCGGGGTTGAACTATTAAGACTGTTAGCGCAACATCCTGACGTGGCGCTACAAGTCATTACTTCCCGATCAGAAGCGGGGATTCGAGTTTCCGATATGTTTCCGAATCTTCGTCGGCATGTGGATATCTCTTTTACTGAACCGTCGCTGGATCGTTTGGCCGAGTGTGATCTGGTTTTTTTCGCAACGCCTAATGGTGTAGCGATGACGATGACCCCGGATTTGCTGGCGCGCGGTGTTAAGGTGATTGACCTGGCGGCTGACTTCCGTCTTAAGTCCGCCGCCAGCTGGGAGCATTGGTACGGTGTGACTCATGCCTGCCCGGATTTGCTGCAAGAGGCGGTTTATGGTTTACCTGAGTTCAATCGTGAGGCGATTAAAACTGCAAACCTAGTTGCGAATCCTGGCTGTTATCCCACTGCGGTGCAATTAGGTTTTGCGCCACTGTTAAAACATGGGCTGATTGATTCCGCAGACTTAGTCGCTGATTGTAAATCGGGTGTGAGTGGCGGCGGGCGCAAGGAAAGTGTCGCGTTTTTATCAGCGGAGTGTAGTGAAAGTGTCAAAGCCTACGCGGTAGGTGGGCATCGCCATCATCCTGAGATTGTGCAAGGCTTGCAAGTCATTAGCAAAGATACTCTAGGTTTGGTTTTTGTGCCACACCTAATGCCTATGATTCGAGGGATACATGCCACCTTGTATGCTAAATTGGAGGGCAGCTCGATCGATATTCAGGCGCTCTATGAAGCATATTATGCAAGCGAATATTTTGTGGATGTGATGCCCGCGGGTGCGCATCCTGAAACCCGCAGTGTAAAAGGTTCTAACATGTGTCGCATAGCGGTACAGCGACCGCAGAATGGTAATACCTTGGTGATCTTGTCGGTGATTGACAATCTGCTCAAAGGGG
>CALZHW010000257.1 GCA_945787125.1 uncultured Ectothiorhodospiraceae bacterium | reverse complement strand
TGGCGTTAATAGGAATAGGGCTCATGTAAGGCCCCATAAGTCCAGACACAAAAGCCATTGGCAGCAATGCCGCAACCACGGTAAAGGTAGCAAGAATCGTTGGCCCACCCACTTCATCAACCGCGATGGGTATGCAATCAACCAATTTTCGCCCGCCGAGTTTCATGTGACGATGAATATTTTCAACTACTACGATTGCGTCATCGACTAAAATTCCGATCGAAAAAATCAAGGCAAAGAGTGAAACTCGATTGAGGGTAAATCCCCAAGCCCAGGATGCAAACAAGGTTGCCGCCAACGTGACAACAATGGCAGTGCCGACGATAAATGCTTCACGCACGCCCAAGGTGAACATGACCAATAAGACCACAACACCCGTGGCAAAGAATAATTTTTGTATCAGCGTCATGGCTTTTTCATTGGCGGTTTCACCGTAGTTGCGGGTAATGCTGACCTCAACACCTTCGGGAATTATAATGCCTTGTAAATGGGCTAACCGCTCTATGACTTGTTCAGCTACATCAATTGCGTTTTCACCGGGTTTTTTAGCAATGGCCAGTGTGACCGCGGGGAACTGCCCCTGTTGTGCGATGGCTTTATCGGTTGCAGCAGGGCCAGTGCCAAACCAAACAAATTTTTCAGCGTCATCAAACGTCAAGCGTACTGTTGCAACATCGCGCAGATAAACCGGCGCGCCATTGGATAAACCCACAATCAAATTTGAAAATTCTTCGGCATCGGTGGGGAAATTTCCAGCGCGAATTTTTATTTCCTGATTATTCGTAACAATATTGCCAGCATCTAAAACCGTATTGGCCGCTCGCAAGGCTGCGCTCAATTGCTTGATTGAGAGATTGTAACCAGCGAGTTTTTGTGGATCCAGTAAGACATGAATTACCCGTTCAGGGCCACCGATGGTATAAATATCACGCGTGCCAGGTACTCGTTTTAGCTCAACTTCAAGTGCATGTGCGACTTGCTGCAGCTCATTGCCTGCACGGGACTCATCTGCGGTCCAAAGAGTCACGCTGACAATTGGCACGTCATCGACCCCTTTGGGTTTAATAATTGGTTGCCCAACACCCAGCCCGGGTGCTAACCAATCTTGATTGGAATAGATTTTATTGTAGAGCTTCACAATAGATTGGGTTTGATCTTCGCCCACATAAAATTGTACAGTGAGTATTGATAAGCCGGGTTTTGAAACCGAAAATACATGTTCAATGCCATTGATTTCGGATAATACTTGCTCAGCGGGAATGCTAACGAGGCTTTCTACTTCTTTGGCTGTTGCTCCAGGGAAGGGAATAAATACATTAGCAAAGGTGACATCAATTTGTGGTTCTTCCTCACGCGGTGTGACCAATACGGCAAAAATTCCCAATAAAATTCCGACCAGCGCCAACAGCGGGGTGATTTCTGTTTGCAAAAACTTTTTGGCAATTAAACCTGAGATGCCTAATTTTTCGTTCATTGTGCATTCCCTGCCTGGTTTTTAAGCAGGATGCCTGCCGCAACAGGATCGAGCGCAATGGTTTCACCCGATACCAAGCCTGCCAATATTTCTATTTGATTGTCATTCTTGTGCCCTAGGCGAACTTGCCGCAGCTTGACCTTGCCTTCGGTATCCACCATATAAACCCCATTGACCTCGCTGCGTTGCACTAAAGCCTTGACGGGTATCAAAAGTCGTTGACTGGTATCGGTAAAAAATGCGACTTTCACCAGGGTACCTGGGTAAAGGTTGCTTAATCCTTCTGCTAAATTGACGCGCACCCTAACGGTATGGCGTTGCGTGTCGGCGGAGGGGAAGATCGTTAAAGATTTACTGCTGATAGATTTATTATCTCCCAATAGAATGACTCGTGCTTTTTGATGTGCTCTGATTGCTTCGATGAATGTTTGCGGCACATCAACCATTGCACGCAACTCGTTAGCTGAATAACCCGTCATCAAGGGCGTGCCCGGACTCACGGTTTCGCCGAGTTCCACATGTCGTTGAATCACAATACCGGTGTAGGGGGCAGTGATGTTGGTGTGTTTCAACTGTTCTTTGGCGATAGCAACAGCGGCTTTACTGGCTGCGACGCGTGCTTTTGCCGCTTGTACTGTGGCATTGGCGCGATCATATTGAGATTCAGAGATGACATTTTTCTTGAACATGTCTTTAGCCCGGGTGAACTCCAGCGTTGCATCTTGTAAGTTTGCTTCAGCTTCGGCGAGTGATGCCTCTGCTTGCTGTAAACGAGCCTGGTATTCATTGTCTCTGATATGCAAGAGCAATCCGCCCTTTTTCACCGGATCGTTGACATCAAAATTAATCTTGCTGATTCTTCCAGAGATTTCTGCAGATAAGGTCGACTGCTTAACGGCTTCTATCGTGCCTTCTAAAATATGCTCGACGGGCATAGCTTGCGACTTTACTAACATGGTTTGCAATTCACTGGAATAGCTGCCTTGAGTAAAGAAACTGAGGGTAACCGACAGGAGTAGAATCTTGTAAATCGTCATTATCTTCTCAATTAATTGTTGGATTAAATGTTCGGTGAAATGTTTAAACGGCATGATGGATAAGAATATTATAAAATACTAATATAGTCAACCTGGGCGAAGGCTTTAGCGACCCTGCTGCGCACATATACGTTATAGTTTAAAATGTTACCAATTATCATATTCCTGATGTTTCTTAAGCTTAAAGCGCACTATTTTAGTGCGGCGTGTGGCATATTGCTCTTTCTTCACTGTTAAACTTAGTCGATAATGAACGAAAAAACAATGAGTTGCCCTGAAAGGCACAGGATTTGCCATAGTGAGTCATATTACTTACAAAAAATGAATGAATTATATTGAATATCTTAATCGCTCCCAACGCCCTAAAAGGCAGCTTAACAGCAGGCGAGGCCTTAATTGCAATCAAAAATGGCATTAATAGAGCCAGCAAAGACTGTAATACCCTAACATTGGCGATCGCGGATGGCGGGGATGGTCTGCTTGAAGCATTGCAACCGGTTTTGTCTGCTGAAGAAATAATCCGAACGGTAATAAATCCGTTGGGCGAGCCAGTTAATGCACGTTTTTTGTATGATACTAAAAAAAAGCTTGCAGTGATTGAAACGGCCGAAGCGTGCGGTTTGCGCTTATTAACTGCTGCGCAGTATGCACCTTTGTTGGCCACCAGTTTTGGGCTAGGTGAACTCATACTCGCCGCATTGGACCTAGGGGCTGAGCGGTTGATTCTAGGTATCGGCGGCAGTGCAACTAATGATGCCGGTATGGGTATGTCGATTGCGCTAGGGGTTAAATTTCTTGATGCTGATAGTTGTGAACTAACGGGTAATGCCGAATCGTTAGCCAAGATCGTTAAAATAGAGTGCGAAGGACTTGATCCGCGACTAAAAAAACTCCATTGGCAAGTCGCATGCGATGTAGACAATCCATTACTCGGTGAACTTGGTGCTGCGCAAATTTATGGCCCGCAAAAAGGTGCATCGGCTGCACAAGTTGCTCAAATTGAAAACGGTTTGGAACATTGGGCAGATTGCATCGAGTCATTGAACCATAGTCGTGTCAGAGATATGTCGGGTACTGGGGCGGCGGGTGGCATGGGCGCTTGTTTGAAAGCGCTGTTTGCGGCGGAATTAACACCGGGTGCTGAGTTAGTTCTGGAAATACTTGGATTGGATGAATTGCTAACACAAAGTGATTTGGTGATAACCACGGAAGGTAAGTTGGATGAGCAAACGTTATTTGGTAAAGCGCCGGCAATTATTGCCCGTAAAGCCGCTGAAAAGAATGTGCCTTGCATTGTTATTGCGGGGCAAATATCTGATAAAATAAGTGGTTTATATGAGTACGGTATTAATTCTGCCTATAGTTTGTGTTCCGGGCCGATGGATCTGGAATATGCTATGAAAAATGCAGCAGTATTGCTCGAACAAAGTGCTGAGCAGCTATTGCGATTAACCATTAAATTTTATGCAATAAGAAATGAGAAGAGAAAAGGGATTATGATTAAAAAATGTTTATTTCCTGCCGCGGGTTATGGGACACGTTTTCTGCCAGCGACTAAAGCAATGCCCAAAGAAATTTTACCCGTGATGGAAAAACCGTTAATTCAATACGGCGTTGAAGAAGCCATGGAAGCGGGCATGCGTGAAA
>CALZHW010000256.1 GCA_945787125.1 uncultured Ectothiorhodospiraceae bacterium | reverse complement strand
GTTCATTTAAAATGGGCTGAGATTTAATTCCTTAGATACAATTAAAAATTAGAAAATTCGCGAAAAAACGTGTCAAGCATTATTTTCGATTATTTTATTGGAATTTACGCTGAGTAGTTACGTTTTTTTTGTTTTCAATAGTATGATTAGCGTTTTTAACGGCGACTACATACGGTATACGGCCTATGCGTATGAACGCATTATTCACGCTTATCAACTGGCAAAGACCAGAGATCATGCTCGTGCTGAATACTTCCGCTGCGTTAGTGATCTGGGGCTTGAGAAGCTAACATGTTGGCAAAGTCGGTGATCCCTTAGGAAAAAACCCTTCATTAAGGAGCGTTATCGCCATGCAGAAGCAACGGCGTTAGGGGGGGCAAGAACGGCTGCAGACGAATCGCTATTGCGGATTGACATCACTCACCATCAGATGCACAGTGTGATTCTGGTGTTCTACTATCGGTTCCTGTAGTAACCCTATAAATTGATGTATAAATTTAACTTATATGTCATTTGGATTATTTAATTTTAACGCCCTAATAACGAATTATTAACAAATGCGGATAAATGCTGTAAGGTCTTATTATATTGAAATTCTTGAGTTTCATTCTGTGGTAATAATAACAAACAATAATTGACTCAGGCTATGGGTGGTGATAACAGCCCAAAGCGGCTTATTACCAAAAAGCCCAAGTTGTCTAGGGGTCATAAAAATTACACGATAAGGGGAGGGGGTATGATGAAGGTAGCTTGTTTTCGGTTGTTTAAAGTGGGTGCGATAGCGGTTTTATCGCTGGGGTTGTTTGCCAATTTGACTGTTGTTGAAGCCAAGCCGGTTGATTCTCAGCAACAACAATACTTCGCCAAAACATTGTCCAATCTGCCCTTTATTAAAAATAATGGGCAGATCCAAAACAAAGACATTGAATATTTCACCAAGACCTTTGCCGGCACTGTGGCTATTACCCGCAGCGGCGACATTCTGCATGTATTTGGCGGACACGGTGCGAATAAGAGCAAAGGATGGGTCATTTCCGAATCATTGATCGGTTCGTCGACACCTGATCTTCAAGGCGAAGGGGCAGCACCAGTCAGGCTCAATTACATCACTACCAGCCAAAGCGATAAGAAGGGCGAACCCAATCAGCGCCACAAGTCTGCCGCTTATCAAGAGATCAGTTTCGGGGAAGTTTATTCGGGCATTGAACTTCGTCTGCATGCACGTGGGGAGAATGTCGAGAAGTTGTTTTTTCTCAGCCCCGGAGCAAGCGCGGATACTATCAAGATCAAAATGGAAGGTGTTAACACGCTTGGTGTCAATGTTGCGGGCCAGCTTGTTGCAGAGACAGGGCTCGGCAGCGTCAGTTTTACTGCGCCCATCGCCTATCAATCTCTGAAAGATGGCACCAAAAAATCAGTTCCAGTTGCTTACCATGTGGCTGGCAGTGAATACGGTTTCACGCTTGGCGGCTATGATCGATCACGTCCTGTGGTCATTGACCCCATGCTGGCATCAGCATTTGTAGAAACAAACGGTTGGACAGTTGCTAAAAGCATGAGCATCGACAGCGCCGGTAATGTTTATGTCGTAGGTCAAACTGAAGCCACTGATTTCCCGGCTACGCCGGGGGCGTATGATCTGGAGTTCAATACAGGTCCTTCTGATGGTTTTGTCGCGAAGTTCGACAATAACCTTAAGCTGCTAGCGGCGACCTATATCAGTGATTGCTGGTTTCTTGGTGTGGTTGTGGACGCTGATGGCAACGTTTTCGCTGGGGGTGCGACCAGATCAGATAGTTATCCGACAACGAGCGGAGCCTATGATGAAAACTTTAACGGTATGGCTGATGCTGTCATTGCCAAGCTTGATGGCGATCTACAGGATTTATTAGCATCGACTCTTGTAGGCGGAGCAGACTGGTGGGATGAGGCTGGCGGTATTGATGTAGACGCCGATGGTTACGTTTTTATCACTGGCTGGGTGGATTCGGCCGATACGCCCACCACCACAGGCGCCTATGATGAGATATTTAATGGCGGTGGGGGTGATGGTTACATTGCCAAGTTTAGCAATGATTTACAAACGCTTGAAGCGGCGACCTTTATTGGTGGTAGTTCGCGGGATGGGTCGCGTGGTATAACCATTGCCAATGATGGGAGTGTCTATATCGCGGGACGCGCTGATTCGCTTGATTTTCCCACTACCGATGGCGCTTACGATACGGAGCATAACGGCGACGGCTCCAATGTCAGTGGGGATGTATTTGTGGCGAAGTTTGATAACCAACTGACGGTACTGCAAGCGGCAACCCTCTTTGGTGGGAAAAAATATGAAAAGGCGGAATCTATTGCCATAGGTCCTGATGGTACTGTCTATGTCTCAGGTCGGACCGACTCAACTGATTTACCCATCCCTGGTGACGCGTATGACAGCAACTATAATGGCGGAAACGAAGATGTTTTCATCGCCAGGTTCAGCGCAGATTTGAGTATTCTGCGTCATGCGACTTACTTTGGCGGTTCGCGTTACGAGTCCGGCTGGCGTGTGTTGCCGGATGCTGAAGGCAACGTTTATATCAGCGGCACGACCTACTCCGAGGACCTACCTGTCACGGAGGGTGCATACAGCACTTCGTTTAATGGCGGCAGCAATAGTCTGGTCAACGGGGAGATACAGGGTGATGCCTATGTGGCGAAATTTGACGCTGCTCTGCAGTCGTTGATGGCGTCAACCTTTATCGGCGCTTATACTACTGAGACAGGGCGACGGTTAGCCTTGGATGCTCAAGGTAATGTGTTTCTTTCCGGGTTTACCCATTCAATAGCAAGTGATGTTGCCGCGCAAGCGGATAACGCTGTGCACAGCGAATTTCTTAGGCCTGATGGCGAGATGCCACGAATGTTTGTTGTTAAACTTGATGGCGATTTATCAGCAGCAGAACCAGGCACCTTTACTTTTAATTACATAAAGGATGCTGCTTTAGGAAGCCTTGTGACCTCCAATGCGGTTGTTATATCCGGTTTGTCTGCTCCAGCAGACATTACTATCACTGGTGGTGAGTACAGCATCAATGATGGTGAATACACTAATCTTCCAGGAGAGGTGAATAATACTGACTCAGTGCAGGTGCGGCTTATCGCTTCAAGCAGTTATCAAACAGCTGTGGCGGCTACGGTAACAATTGGTGATTTCAGTGATATTTTTTCTGTAGCAACACTTGCTTATATTCATGAAACAGTATCAGCTGATGATGAAGCAAATGTTACCCAGATTGAGCCAGATGATTCCAGCTCTACTGACATTGCCTCTAATAGTTCTGATGGTGGAGCTAATATTGAAGAAACAGCATCTGCAGATGATTTAAATATCACTCAGGTTGAGCCAGATGATTCCAGCTCTACTAACATTGCCTCTAATAGTTCTGGTGGTGGAGTTAATATTGAAGAAACAGCACCTGCAGATGATTTAAATATCACTCAGGTTGAGACAGAAGATTCCAGCTCTGCTGATAGTGTCTCCAATAGTTCTGGTGGTGGAGCTGTTTCATTACTGTTTTTGTTACTACTTGGGCTTGTACGGTTCCTTCCAAGAATTAAAGATAGGAGTCTATTGACTACCCAATGAGCATGATCCTAGATTAATCAGTTGAACCACGATTTCTAGCACAAGCTCTTGATGTACCTAGCAAATTCAAAAATATGCTGATCACCAATAAGGTGAACACGCAATTCTTGATTTCACTATGCACTTCAATATCTTGCACTAAAAATTTGCGCCAACTGATTATTTTAGCATGATAGATAGTCGGCCCCGTCATTGAAAAAAAATGACTGCAGATAGGCGATAGTGTCGCTACCTCGATAAAGATTTTTGGCGTCCATGCCAAAAATCGACTCGCCTACGCGACAGTTGATTCCTTTTGCCCCGACCCGTCCTGCGTCCGCTACGTCTTCGTAAAACATCGGTCACATGTGTTCCCTCGTATCACTCAACATAGCTACCACAAATGACTCTACGGCAACTAAAGCCGTTCCTGCATTTCTCCATCGATCGCTATCGCTCACAACTACGAAAGACCAAAAGAAAAATGATAAGGGGTGTAGATCATCCACTGACGAAAAATGACTAAATAATCTACTATCTTGATTTCATCACAAAAAAATAAAACATAAAGAAAAGCAGTCACTTTTCATG
>CALZHW010000255.1 GCA_945787125.1 uncultured Ectothiorhodospiraceae bacterium | reverse complement strand
GCGTTGGCCATGTGCGCTGGCCCGGAGTCCGGCGAAATAACTGCGCTGGCGTTTTTTAATACAATGCAGAGTTGTTTTAAATTTAACTGGCCGACTAAATTAGTGGTTGGCACTTGTGCATTGAGTTCGATGTGCCGGGCATACTTTTTTTCCTGTTCACTATTGCCACCAGTTATTACTACGGCATGATTGAGTTCGCGTTCAATGCGGTGTGCGATCTCGCTATAACCATCCGGTGTCCAGTTTCGATAATTATGTTTTACGATACTCGAACAAGGGCTGATTACCACAAAAGGCCGATCTTTGGGCAGCAAAGCGAGTGCTGTTGCGCTGTCTTCAGCGCTTAGCGGAATATTCCATTCAACAATCGGCGGTGTCAAGTGCAGCGCCTTGGTAAAGAGCAGCATGCGATCCATGTAATGGATGCGAGGCTGGTAAGTTATTCTTTTGTTAGTGAATAGCCATTGCAGATCCTGACAATCTTTTTTGTTGTAGCCTAATTTGACGCTTGCGCTAATAAATAAGGTCGCTAAGCTAGCACGCAATGATTCTTGCAAGTGTAACAACAGCTCAAATTCTTTACCTTTTAATTGTCGGCGCAATTCATTATATGCCGCTAATCCCTGGCTTTTATCGAAGATGATAAAGTTCACATTAGGCAAACCTTTGACCAATGAGTATTCGGTCTTGCCAGTTATCCAGGTGATTCTTGTATGAGGCCAGTAATGTTGTAACGTGTGAATGATCGGCAAGGTATGGCAAATATCACCAATGGCGGACAATCGCATCAGGCAGATTGAGCGTGGTGGATTACTTTTACCAAATTTCATCAAGAGATTTCGTACGCCTTGGGTTCTATAGGGATGACTCTTTTGCTTTTACCCCCATGCTGTTTTTTATACGCGGCATAATCAAAACCTTGCCACTCGGAAAAATCGACTTGATCATACGCATCACAGCGACTGCAAAGTTCCAGTTTGTCGCGTTCGCCGGCATCGAGCAGGCTGCGGCAGCGGCTCATTTCCTGGCCGTTCCAGATATCCAGTGCATTTTCTGTTTTAACGTCGCCGATCAGTTGGCGGCCGGTGGAGTCCCAGCAGCAGAGCGTGGCTGTGCCATCCACATAGAAAAATAATTCTTTTTCGATTTTCAGACAAGGGACATTGGTGGGCCCGGTTTGACCTTCCCATGGGTAACTGTACAGATCAGTAAAGATGATATTATCAGGCTCAAATTCTTGCCAATAAGCTTCGAACTCTTTTTGCTCAGCGTCCGTGCCTGGGAGTTTGATCATACGGACTTCGGTTTGTATCGGGTAGTCAGCTTGCTTGGCTTGTTGTAGGAAATATTGCACATGTTCGTAAACTTTATCGTAACTAATGCCGCGCGATTCATCAAACGTCGATCGGTAAAATCCGTCGATGCTAAAACGCATGACATCCACGCCGGTGCGAATTAATTTATCAGTTACTTTGGGTGTTAGCATGCTAGCATTGGTATTGAATTCAACTTTTGCCGTGGAATCTTGTTTGATGTATTCAACAATTGCTGGCATACGTTTATCAGCAAATGGTTCATTCAATAAAAAGGGCCGATATACCGCATCTATTCCGCGAGTATCATCAATAATTTTTTTCCATACCCAATCTTCCATATACTTTGGTGTGCGCAGGGTGTTTTTTTGCGGGCAAAACCAGCACGTCGCATTGCACATAATTGTGGTTTCGATTTCCACATAGGTTGGTGTGCTGGCATACTGATTTCGGCGTGGCTTAAAGGTCATGCAATCGCGTCCTTAATTTTGGAAAAACAAATGTCTGAAGCACCCGCTTGTTGCTCAATAAATCTGAGAGCAGACTGACCGGTATTCAGGCGAAATTCTTCGTCGCGTAGTAATTTAAATAATAGCTCAGTAAACTCGATTTCGTTATTGATACTGAAGCATTTTTTTTCGTTTACCATGGCCATTGCTTCAGGTGAATTTTGATAAAATGGGCCAAACACAGCCGGCAGTCCCATGGCGCAAGGTTCCATGGTGTTATGTACGCCGGTACTAAATGCGCCGCCGACATAGGCTAAATCAGCGTAATGATAAATAGAGGACAACTGGCCGACTGTATCGACAATGATTACACGTTTTTCAGTTGTGTCCTGCGATAATTGGGTGAAACGCCCTTGAGTATAGTTTTTGAATGTGGTTTCTATCGCCTGCAAGTGATCCTGGTCAGTTTCATGCGGTGCTGCAATTACCAGTAGGTCTGGAAAGGTGTCGAGCGCTTGTAAAATCGACGGAAAAATATGCTGTTCGTCTGCCGGCCAAATACTTCCCAGCACCAAAACGGTTTTGTCTTTTACGTAATCAGGAAGTTTTGGCGGAGATATCTGTTCGCGTCGATCAAGCACACTGTCAAAACGTGTGTCTCCCGCGATGCTAATACCGTGGTGGGAAGGGCAGGCTTCAAGAAAGCGTTGTTCATCAGTTTTGGTGACAGCAAAGATTTGATCTAGGCTGGCATAGACCGACTGATAAAATGAGCGAGCGACGGCTGATGTGACACGTTTTGATTTTTCATGCAAGGTGGCGGAGATTAAAAATAGTGGGATTAATTTTTTGCTGGCCTGCCAAATTAAATTTGGCCATAAATCAAATTTTACAAACACCATGGCGTTGGGTTTGATTAAACCGATGAGTTTGTCGACATTGTGTTTGCTGTCCAACGGGAAATAGTCGGCCAGTATCAAGTTGGGGTAGTTGGCTCGTTGTTTATTAACCCAACGAATGCCGGAAACTGATGTCACCGTCAATGCGCATTGATAACCATTATTCATCAGGCGTTGCATGACGGGCAGTGCTTGTAAATATTCGCCGGCACTGGCAACATGAAACCAGATTAATGGCATTTGAGTATCGCGCTTTTGTAGCTGCGTTTCAATGCGTTGCCAGATACCTTTGTGGCCAGCCAGTGTCTCTTTGAGTTTCTGATCTTTCAAGGCAGCGGTTTTAACCGCAAGATACAATGCGGGCAGTAATAAATTCGAATAAATAGGTTGCCAAAACGCTCGGGTTGCCAATGCTGCACTGCCTTCAAATAAAAGTCGCGATTATGGCATATTTCGGGTTCCATACCAAGATTGTCGAGAAAGCCAGCGGGCTGATTTCTCACGGTTGCCAAATGCGGTGTGCGAATTAGTGCGTTTAACCCAGATTAATATTTACTATTCAATTTAGCGCATAAAATAAGCAGCTGATGAAAAAATCAGGACAAAGCAAGGGTATTATGTTTATAATTTCGCACCTTTTTGGCGTAAACATAAGAAAAAGAAACGCAGTCGAAAAAAATATTCGTTAAAAACCATAGTGTTACGCTGAGTTAAGAAGAGCAATAATATATAACCTAAATCCTGCAAGTGCTCGCACCTACTCAGCACAAGCTCTTGATCCGTTGAGCAATATCACTATTTTCGGCAATCACAATAAGGATTGCGCTCAAATATTGATTTGCTCTACGAATCAATATCTTGCACTGCGCAAGTAAGATCACTTGCAGGATCTAGGTATAACAAATTCATTTTGAGTCTTTAGTTAAGGAGAGAGTTATGTCCATCAAACACCCAACAGTGGCGGTTACTGGTTCATCAGGCGCCGGTACAACAACTGTTAAAAATGCCTTCGAACACATTTTCCGCCGCGGTGGGATTAACCCTATCGTGGTTGAGGGGGATAGTTTCCACCGTTATAACCGGGTAGAAATGAAAGGCGTCATTGCCAAAGCCTCTGAAGAAGGCAGAGTATTGAGCCATTTTGGTCCTGAAGGAAACCTTTTCGATAAAATCGAAGATATGTTTCGGGTTTATAGTGAATCGGGTGGTGGGCAAACACGTAAATATCTTCACTCGGATGAAGAGGCCGCACCCTATGGTCAGCAACCAGGCGAATTCACTCCTTGGGAGCCGATTCCAGAAGGCAGTGATTTGTTGTTTTATGAAGGATTGCATGGCGGGGTTGTGTCGGATAATGCTGATGTGGCCAAATACGTTGATTTATTAATCGGGGTAGTGCCGATTGTTAACCTGGAATGGATTCAAAAAATCCATCGTGATACCGCTCAGCGTGGTTATTCTGCCGAAGCGGTAACGGATACTATCCTGCGTCGTATGCATGATTATGTTCACTACATTACGCCACAATTTTCCCG
>CALZHW010000254.1 GCA_945787125.1 uncultured Ectothiorhodospiraceae bacterium | reverse complement strand
AAGCCGCTTCAGCAATGCCCGATGCGATGGTGATTCTTGACGATCAATTCAGGATAGAGTGGTTTAATCAAGCCGCTAAAAGTCTGCTCGGACTGCGTTCGCCGCAGGATATTGATCAAATCATTACCAATCTCTTTCGACATCCGACTTTTTCTAAACATTTGCAATCGCAGGCCTACAAAGACAGTAACGGCATAGAAATAGTGTCTCCCGTGGATAATAATATGATTCTCAGCGTTCAAATAAGGCCCTACGGCAAGGGCAAAGCGCTCTTGGTCGCACGTGATGTAACCCATGTTAGTCATCTTGAGCAGGTGCGAAAAAATTTCGTGGCAAATGTCTCGCATGAATTACGCACACCGCTCACGGTATTATCGGGTTATCTTGAAATCATCGCCACTGCGCCCGATGCTGAGCATAATGAATGGAATATGCCTATCCAGCAGATGCATGCACAGGCCACTCGAATGCAGGGCATCGTAAAAGATTTATTACTACTAACTCGACTGGAGAATTTCACTGATGCAGTAGAGGGTGTTTCGGTGAATGTGGGCAACATTATTGAAATGTTGCTGGAAGAGGCGCGAATATTGGGGCATGAGAAAAAGCAAAGTCTTACCGCCGATTATGACTCATCGCTAAAAATTACTGGTAAGCCAGATGATTTGCAAAGCGCGTTTTCCAATCTGGTGAGTAATGCCGTTCGTTATACGCCTGACGGTGGCAGGATTCACATGAAATGGTTCGCGGATGAAAAAGGTGCGCATTTTATCGTCGAAGATTCCGGCATGGGGGTCGCTGAAATCGATATCCCACGCTTAACTGAACGATTTTTTCGGGTAGATGAGGCAAGGTCAAGAGAAACTGGCGGCACAGGTCTAGGGTTGGCGATCGTCAAACATGTATTGATTGGCCATAATGCACAGTTGAGAATTACTAGCCAATTAGGCAAGGGAAGTCAGTTTGCTTGCGATTTCCCGGTTTCACGTATTATTCCCTCCTTAGTTGCTGACAAGACGCAAGAGATGGTTGTATAGCATTTACCTGGGTTATCCCTAGGAGCCTGTCCGAGAATGGGAGCCGTCGCGAGGGAAACTCATTTTAGTGCAGTATTTCCGATCGTTTGAGGTTAATAGCCGTAGCTATTCACCGAAAAGGATCGGAAATAATGTGCAAAATGACTTTTCCGCAGTAGGTTCCCCATTCTCGGACAGGCTCCTAGATCCTGCAAGTGCTCGCACCTACTCAGCACAAGCTTTTGATCCGTAGAGCAATATCACTATTTTCGGCAATCACAATAAGGATTGTGCTCAAATATTGATTTGCTCTATGAATCAATATCTTGCACTGCGCAAGCATGATCACTTGCAGGATCTAGGTATCATAAAAATTCACTAGTTTTGCGCATTGTCATATAACTGTCATATAAATGTAATAAAAATAGCACTAATGTGAATGCTATTCTTTAAAGCGTGTAGCGTTAAATCTCAAAGTATAAACAACGGTACAACAAATCAACTTAAACGAATGTGGAGTAAAATATGAAATCAGTAGTTAAGGCCATTGGCATAATTGGTCTGGTAGGTGTAACTAGCCTGGCGATGGCATCGACTAAAGTTGATCCTGATTTACCTGACTATCAGCCAGCCAGTGGTGTTTCAGGCAATCTTTCTAGCGTCGGATCCGATACATTGGCCAACTTGATGACATTATGGGCGGAGTCCTTCAAGCGCCTTTACCCGAATGTTAATATTCAGATTCAAGCAGCTGGGTCTTCAACGGCGCCACCAGCGTTAACGGAAGGTACGGCGAATTTTGGTCCAATGAGCCGTAAAATGAAAAGTAATGAAATTAAAGCGTTTGAGCAACGTTACGGTTATAAGCCCACGGGTATTCCAGTTGCGATTGATGCTTTAGCCGTTTTTGTGCATAAAGATAACCCCATTAAAGGTTTGTCTATCCCTCAAGTGGATGCGATTTTTTCTTCAACGAAAAAATGCCATGCAGATAAAGATCTGACAAGCTGGGGTCAGCTGGGTTTGACCGGTGAATGGGCTAATCGCAGTATTCAATTGTTTGGTCGTAACTCAGTTTCTGGCACCTATGGCTACTTTAAAAAGAAAGCTTTATGCAAAGGTGATTTTAAAAACAGCGTTAACGAGCAGCCGGGTTCTGCATCCGTCGTTCAATCGGTTTCGACATCATTGAATGGCATTGGTTATTCAGGCATCGGCTATAAAACGTCTGGTGTTCGGGCGCTTGCTTTGACGAAAAAAGACGGTAAGCCATTTATTGAGGCGACTTTCGAGAATGCAGTAAAAGGCAATTATCCGCTATCGCGTTTCCTTTGGGTATATGTCAACAAACAACCTAATAAACCACTTTCCCCAATAGACAAAGAATTCCTTAAAATGGTTCTTTCAAAGACGGGTCAAGAAGTTGTGGTGAAGGATGGCTATATTCCGCTACCGGCAAAAGTGGTTGATAAATATCTCAAAAAATTTGAATAAGTTGTAGACTTGAGCTTAAACTTAACCGCATTTCGCTTCGAAATGCGGTTAAGTTTTTCATCTTCTTCCAATAGGTTAGTACATTGGGCATTGTTCTAGCAATTGTTCTCGCAATTAAATGGTGCTTTCATTTCCGCGTCTAAATAAAGTCAATAGTTTCAGTAGTTCAGTATCGCATTGCTTAATAAATGGCACTGAATGGTGACATAATGTTGGGAAAAAATGCGTTCGGGGTGTATAGTTGCGCCACTAATTTTGGCTGTAAAAATGTGCTTAGTTTAATGTGCCACTCAGAAATTATTGAGGTGCGCAATTTCTAGGCTAGCTTAGGCAAGGTCGATAATTAATCGTTTGTCACAAAACTGTAATGTAAATGTAATATGATTTGCGCCCAATGACACAAAATAAATCAAAATATAAAAGCAGCAATATTTCATCGCCAAAGCGAAATAGTTGGCGCATGCTCACAGATAAGCTGGCGGGTTATGCGGTCACGATCGGTGGCATGAGTGTCATCGCTGCGATAACGCTTATATTCTTTTACCTGTTAATGGTTGTAGTGCCGTTGTTTGAAGGCGCTGAAATTGAAAAACGCCATGAGTATTCAATCAGTAATTTTGCCAGTCAGCCCAAGTTTCAACCAGGGTTGCATTACATCATTGATGAACAGGCCGACATCGCGCAGCGGATTAACGCCGATGGTAGCATTAGCGCTTTTTACCTGGATTCAGGCAAGCCAATTTCTACGACCCGCCTCACCGAATTAGCGGTTACCAGCTTTGCCTATTCTGCAGCAAGTAGTAGCATTGTTGCACTGGGATTGGAGGATGGCACGGCAATTGTCGCTAAACTCGGTTTTGCGACCCGATATGATGAAAATACCCAACGTATTATCACACCTGAAATTACCTATCCTCTCGGTGAAGATCCAATTGAGTTAGATAGTGAAGGATTGGCGATTAAAAAAATAGCCATTCAATCGAACGAGCAAAGCATCAGTTTGGTTTCGGTGAACCAGGATGATCTGCTGCAATTAGCGAATTTTACCCTCGAAGAGTCTATGTTCGAAGATGTGTCGGGCTTTGAGCAAGAAAACTATCAATATGAAGCGCTGAATTTTACCGTTGAGCATTTGTTAATGGACAATGAGCAACGCTTGCTTTTTGTTGCGGATAATACCGGCGCCATTTATTTCTATGATATCAGTGTAAAAGATGAACTGAAATTGGTAGAGAAAAAAGCCGTAGTCACTAATGATAGTAAAATAACAGATGTCGTATTAGCCGCCGGTAGTTATTCATTGTTAATTGCACAATCTGATGGTGTGATCTCTCAGTGGTTTCCTGTACGCGATAAAAGTAATAACTACTCGCTGGAATTTGTTCGTCAGTTTGATGAAAGCGATGTAGCAATCACGTCACTCGTGCCTGAATATTTTCGTAAAGGTTTTTTGAGTATTAATGCGCAAGGTGAGCTGGGCATACACCATATGACGGCGCATAATACCTTGTTGCAACAAAAGATCACTACAGATAACGTTGTCAATGTGGCCATTTCGCCACGTGCAGATTATTTTCTGATTGAGACTGCGGGTGGAGCAATACAGGTTTGGGAAATTTTCAATGAGTACCCGGAAATTTCATTTTCATCGCTGTGGGAAAAGGTGTGGTATGAAGGTTACGAAGAAGCCGATTATATCTGGCAGTCTTCTTCAGCGAG
>CALZHW010000253.1 GCA_945787125.1 uncultured Ectothiorhodospiraceae bacterium | reverse complement strand
GTTTGGCTCTATCTCGTGCTTGCCAAAGCTGCTTAATAATATCTGGTAGAATATTTTCAGTTTTGGAAAAACGTGCACCGTCATATCCAGCAACAGTTTCACTCTCATCTTCATCGAGCGCTATTATTCGAGCATAAGGGTCCACTTTAAATGTGCGAATAATACTGGGATACAAGCTTTTGTAATCCAGCACTAACACACTATCATGCATGCCTGGCACAGAATTCATGACATAACCGCCCGGTGCGCTGAGCCCTCCTTGATAATCACCAATATTCGGTGCTACATAACCTTTACGATGCAACCGGGGTAGATATAAATTATCAAATGCTGCTACTGAGCCACCAACACGATCCATTTCCAGCCCGGTCAGTCGTGCACGTTCCAGTGCGAAGTTAATCAGATCCGTATGCTCAAAAATATCCCAGACCAACTGGCAATCTTCCAGATTATATTCTGCCAGTGACTGTTTGTCCTCTCTAAACTGACGCTGTATCTCTTTTGCCTTGAATAACGGATCATGATTTTTTTCACTATGGATCAATTTCCCTCGCCCAAGTAATTCGTTACCAACAGACTCTAGTGAAAAACTTCTAAAGCTATAAGTGGCACTTTTAAGCGTATCAATACCATCCAGCACAACACGCCCAGGAATGACTAAAAAATAACGTTCATTATTACCCTGCTGTTGCCGCCAAACGGCTTTTGATTGCTGACGACCGATATTCAGTGGAATTTTTAACTCATCTGCTTTTGTTTGTAAAAACCTAAAATCAAAATTAATCACATTCCAACCAATGAAAACGTCCGGGTCAATGTTTTCTACCCAGGTTAAAAAACGTTTTATTAACTCGAACTCGTTGCTTAAGTACTCAATATTTTTTTCTGCATCATATCCCTGCGCTTGTCTATTGATCATCAGAATACGATTAGTTTCTTTCGTGACAAATGCAATTGAAAATAACTCATCAGTTGAATAATCGGTTTCTATATCAAACGACATTACCTTCAAATCAGGCTGATAGTCATCCGGGCTTATTCGGGGATTGACAATAATATTTGATGAAGCATCAGAATGGATAACTACCGGGCCAGTCAAAAAGCGTTCCGTGAGAAAACGTTCTGCCGGTCGGATATCGGATTCAAGACAGCGAATATTATTATGTTGCAGTTTCTCTCTTGCTTGATAAAGCTGTTGCTGGGATTGAAAATAAACACCTGCCATTGCCTCTGATTCAAAGTTTTTTAAATCAAGAGGTTTTATTTTACTATTTGGGAATTTAGACAACAACACTTTTGCATAATGAACATCAGCCTGACGGATAAAAAATAACACGTGCTGCCGATTTATAATTACTTTACGTGGCCCTGCTTCGCTGATAAACCAGAACTCAAGCTGCACGCCATCACTATTATCAAAAGATTGACGTGTTAAGAGGAAAGCTTTAATAACTGTTAACCTGCTGGAATCGGTAATGCGGTTTTATCAACAACTTTACGAAGAACAAAACTGGATAAAACCCCAGAAACACCTTCAATGCGGGTGATATTATCGAGTAGTAAATGCTGGTAGGCCTCAAGATCTTTAACCACCACTTTTAATTGATAATCCGCTTGTTGGCCTGTTATTAATAAACATTCCATGACTTCCGGCAATGCACTTACTGCTGATTCGAAATTAGCGAAGCGCTCCGGCGTGTGTTTATCCATTGAGATATGGATTAATACAGTTAATGTTAAACCCAATTTTTTTGCATCAACTAATGCACGATAACAAGTGATTAAACCCGCCTCTTCCAATACACGGACCCGGCGCAAACAAGGCGACGATGATAAACCAATGCGATCAGCCAAATCCTGATTACTGATCCGACCATCCTCTTGTAATACCTGCAAAATAGCGTTGTCATAGCGATCAAGTTTCAAACGAATTCCTTTTGGCGCATATATATGTCTTATATTAGATATTATACGCAATTATATTGCTATGGACACTCAATAACGCGCTAAATACGCAAAGTAATTTCGTCAAATCAAGGCTATTCTTCATTTTAATTAGCGAACTAAAAGCATTAAGAAGCGAGCAGCCATGAAAACCTTCGATCACACAAAATATCACGCAACAGAAAAAATTGATTTGCCTACGAGACAGTGGCCAAACCGAGTTGTTACTCAAGCCCCACGTTGGGCAAGTGTTGATCTACGAGATGGCAATCAGGCGCTACTTGAGCCGATGAACGTAGAACAAAAAAAGCGTTTGTGGGATCTGTTGATAAAAATGGGCTTCAAAGAAATCGAAGTCGGCTTTCCTGCTGCCAGCCAGGCAGACTATAACTTTGTTCGCTGGTTAATTGAGGCTCAACAAATTCCGCATGATGTGCAAATCCAAGTGTTGGTTCAATCCAGAGAAGAGTTAATCAGCAAAACGTTTGTTGCGTTAAAAGGCGTGGCGCGAGCAATTGTCCATGTATATAACTCCACATCAAAAATCCAACGTGAGCGTGTATTCGGTTTGGATAAAACAGGCATTACCGCAATCGCCACACGAGGTGCTAGCCTAGTTCAACAGGAAGCAAAAAAATACCCTGAAACAGAGTGGCGATTCCAATATTCACCGGAAAGTTTTACCTCAACTGAAATGGATTATGCCGTCGAGGTATGTGACGCCGTGTTGGATGTGTGGCAACCCACATTAAAAAATCCGTGCATCATCAATCTACCATCTACTGTTGAGACCAGTACACCGAACATTTTTGCAGATCAGATTGAATATTTCGCTACGCATATCAGTCGTCGCGACAGCATCATACTTTCTATCCATACACATAATGATAGAGGCTGCGCCGTTGCATCAGCGGAGCTTGCTTTGCTTGCAGGTGCGGATCGCGTAGAAGGTACCTTGCTTGGTAATGGTGAACGTACTGGGAATATGGATATCACCACCATGGCCATGAATCTTTATAGTCAAGGCATTGATCCAGAGCTGGACTTATCGAGTCCGGATGAAATTATCCAAGTCTATACAGAAACAACCCAACTTCCCGTACACCCAAGACACCCCTGGTTAGGCGAGTTAGTCTACACAGCATTCTCTGGTAGTCATCAAGATGCTATTCGAAAATGTTTGCAGCAACAGTCATACGACGAACCCTGGCAAGTTGCCTACCTACCGGTTGATCCCAAAGATCTTGGGCGGAATTATGAAGCAGTGGTTCGAGTGAATAGTCAATCAGGAAAAGGTGGCATTGCCTTTGTGCTTGAACGCGACTTTGGTTTGCTATTGCCACGCTGGATCCAAACTGAACTTGCATCTATTGTGCAAAAAGTTAGTGATAGTCAAAGCGGAGAAATTGAAAGTCAAACTATCTATGATTTATTTCTAAAACATTTTGTTTGTGATCAATCACCCGTTGCACTGATTGAACATCAACTAAACCATAGTGACAACAGCGAAACAATTGATGTTCAAATGACGTATGCCGGTAACACGCTAAATCTTAGTGGCAAGGGTCAGGGTGCTATCTCTGCTTTCATCGATGCGATCACACAGGAGACTGAGCAACAGATTCAAGTTTTAAACTATAATGAACATGCCATTGAAGAAGGCACAAACGCAGCAGCTGCAGCATATGTACTATTAAACATTGATGGGCAAACAATAGCAGGTGCAGCGATTGATCATGATACGGTGAGTGCATCTTTGAAAGCAGTGGTGTCGGGGCTTAATCGGATTGCGGCCAAATCACTTAAGATGGTGAGTTAATCCGTTACACCTTCGGGCCATAAGAGCAAATTCGGTTGATGCGCTGCACTTATCTACCCTACATTCCGACTATTCATTGTAGGGCGGATAAGTACACAGAAACGGGGAGTCCATCTCAGCAGTCATCAATTGTCTTGAATTCTTGATTGTCTGGCCATGATCAAATCAATCAAATTTAGAAATTTCACTCTCACATCTATTCCTTGTATATTATATGGTTAATAGATTATTTAATCTGTGTCGAGCATGATAAGGGTAACAACTCTGCTTCAGTCCATTGAATATTTTCGGTTCTCGGCATATGATCGGCAAATAACAAGAAAAAATCGATCTATGATACAATTATAAGCAAAGACAGGGAGTCGAATTATGGTCAATATCAATCTAAATATAATAATAATCGCGCCTGCTGAATCCTTTAAGAGCTGACCGGAAATATGCGTCCCCATACACTCGCATCGCTGCTGGAAGGCGTTAATCA
>CALZHW010000252.1 GCA_945787125.1 uncultured Ectothiorhodospiraceae bacterium | reverse complement strand
TGCAGCCAGCCGTCCCAAAATGATTCCAGATTAACCGGAGTAGCAACGGTTGGCAAATAATCGGTTAATACTGTGAGCAAGGCCTGCATACCATAACGTTGGTACATGTCGAATAATAAGCTTGCAATAGCCATTTCATTACCAGCTGAACTGTAAAGATTAGGGTTCAAATTATTCAAATCGATATTAATTTGTGCACCGCTACGAAAAGTATCAACATAAGTCGTATTGGGTAGCGTTGCTGTTGAGGAAAGCAGTGTGCTTCGATCGTTATCACTACTTAGCCAACGTTTAACCGCTGCCGGAAAAAAACTTCCAAATCCTTCACTCCAGGCGAGTCGCAAGTCCAAATCACGACTGGATAAAAAATGGCAGCCACCTTCTGAATCATCACGCGACAAACTATCTAGAAAGTAATGGCCGAATTCATGGTACAACACATCATCGTCATATTCGTCAGTATCAGCGCTGTCCTCATGGTAAATGTAAACGCCTTTGCCCAGTGAGCAATAAACTGAATCATAGCCTTCACAATAATAAGTGCCGTCAGAATTATTTTCCTGCCAGAAACCGGTTAAAGAAACAGTGCTCAAAGAAGTATGAGTGATGGTGAAGTCTGCTGCAGTCGTAAAAACATCGAGAATATTAAACGCACCGGATGCCTCAGAGCTCAAAGGTATGTCAATTGACATGAGCTCTTGACTATCCAATGTAACGTTAGCAGTGATTGCAAACAGGCGGTCGGACAGGTCTTTCACCGACAAGTCCAGTCCCTGGCTAGTATCTGTGTCAGTATAAACCGTGATTTTATACTGAGTATTAAAAACGGCACTAAAAACAAAACGTCCATCTTTATCAGTGAAGGTTGTATCAGCGATCTGATTATCTTCAGTGATTAAATCAACCCTGGCAAAACGAACTGATTTAAAATAATCCGGGTTAACGATAAAGCCTCCAGCACCATATTCACGATCTTCATAGCGTACCTGCCCGGCAATCGTTATCACCTGGCTATTCACTACAACCTGAATTAATTTTTTCACCCCGTTTGCACTAACGGTAATTTCTGCTTCGCCCTCACCGGTTGCTGTAACCACGCCACCTGCATCAACTGTTGCTACCTCACTGGCGCTGCTAAACCACTGCATAGCTGGCTGCTGCAAATAAGAGATGCCATCAGCATCAACATAAGTGGCCGTTATCATGTATTGGCTATTAATATCAGAAAAATAAACTTTGCTGTTGGAAAGCTGAATATCACTAGCACTATTTTGTGCATCAGACGCATTATCTTTATCCGGCATTATGCAACCAACAAGCAGTAAAAAAGGTAACAGTAGCGAAATAAAACACACACGCAGCAGCGCAGCATGGCTTGCCGATGTTGACAAAGCATGCAAAATCCTTGATAAATAAGGCGTAAACTTCAAAGCTGATGAATTGTTCATTACCTGTTTGTATCGGCTGAACAATCTGAAAATTTACCCCGTTGGCTTATTTTTGCCAACCAGCACACAAATGCCATTTAACCTGTAAGTGACTGAATTTATATGACTATCCGATGCGGCATAGATTTAGGCGGGAGCAAAATAGAAATTGCCTGCCTGAACACAGAACAGCAAATTCTTTATGCGCAGCGTATTAACACGCCGAAAAATGCTTATCAGGCAACCATAGAGGCAATTCGCACGCTGGTTTTGAACGCAGAAGACAAGCTCAACACGTCTCTGCCTGTTGGCATAGGCACGCCCGGTGCAGCATCCCTCGCCACCGGCTTAATGAAGAACTGCAACTCCACCTGCTTAAATAATCAACCACTGAAACAAGACCTCGAAACATTATTAGACCGGCCGATAAAAATGACAAACGACGCAAATTGTTTTGCGCTTTCAGAAGCCATCGATGGCGTCGCAAAAAATGTTGAAGTGGTGTTCGGTGTTATTATTGGCACCGGAACCGGTGCCGGCATTGTGGTCAATCAACAAATACTCAACGGCGCAAACCGAATTGCTGGCGAATGGGGACACAATCAATTACCGTGGAGTGATAGTCAACGACTGCAAGACAAAAACTGTTACTGCGGTCTCACAGGCTGCATCGAAACATTTCTATCCGGCCCGGGTTTGCAAGATGAATATCAACGCCTGACGAGTAAAATTTTATCTTGCGAGCAGATAGTTAAACATGCTGAAAATGGCGACCCACAATGTGAAGCCATTCTGCAAGACTATGAAGAGAATATGGCCAAGGCACTGGCGCATGTCATTAACATTCTTGATCCCGATTGCATCGTGCTTGGCGGCGGCATGTCAAACATCAAACGTCTCTATCAAAATGTTCCTCGCTTATGGGGGAAATATGTTTTTTCAGATAGCGTAGCGACACCCTTATTGGCACCAGAATTTGGTGATGCCAGTGGCGTAAGAGGCGCCGCCCGACTTTGGCGGCTGGAAGAATTGTAGTCCGTCAAGGGTTTCAAAAACTAAAAAACATGACTGCTTCTAGCGGATTTCCTAACACTATTTAATCGACTAAATATATAGTCCTAGATTCCGCAGCTGAACGTTTACAGGTCAATATAACATTATGAATTTATTAAATATATCAACTGCACCGCAGTTAACCCTTTCGATGAGTCACTGCAACCTGTATTGCACGCCCTTTTGCACTGTTTTGCTATATGAACTATTTCCCAAAGGGAACAACCATTTGGAACATAGTTCATTACGCAATTCAGCACAAAATAACGCACACTACAGGCTGTTCAACTGCGGATTCTAGGATAATGACACAAACTCAATATGATGTAGTAATCGTTGGCGGCGGCATTTCAGGTGCCGCTTTGTTATTTCTCCTCAATCGATATACCGATTTAAAAAAAATCGCACTCATCGAAAAGCTGCCAGAAATAGCCGCACTCAATTCACATGGCCGCAATAACAGTCAAACCCTGCACTGTGGCGACATTGAAACCAATTACACTCTCGAAAAAGCCTTGCAAGTAAAGGCCTCGGCGCAAATGCTGGTCAACTATGCAAAACGTTTCACCGATACAGACTCGCTACTACATGTCTATTCAAAGATGGTTCTCGGCGTTGGTGAGCAGGAGTGCCAGAGTTTGCGTGAGCGATTCACAGAATTTTCCCCACACTATTCAACCTTGCAACTGCTGCAAGCCGCTGACATTGCTAAAATTGAACCGAACGTCACCAAGGCGCGGAAAGAAGAAATTATCGCCCTGGGTGTCGTCGACGAATACTCGGCGATTAATTACCAAAAATTAGCCGAATCATTTGTGTTACAAGCGACAGAAAACAACAAATCTCGGGTTGACGTTCAATTAAATACGCGCGTTGAGACAATCACCAAAATCGGCGATCATTATGCGGTAAAAACCAATACTGGCTCGCTCAATACACGTTTTGTAGTAGTTTCCTCGGGCGCTCACAGTTTGCTCTTTGCACAACAAATGGGCTACGGAAAAGAGTATGCATGCTTACCGGTTGCTGGCAGTTTTTATTACACGCAGCAACGACTAAATGGCAAAGTATATACCGTGCAAAACGATAAACTACCCTTCGCTGCTATTCATGGTGACCCTGATATACTCGTTGCAGATAAAACTCGCTTTGGCCCCACCGCTTTGATTCTGCCCGTCTTGGAACGTGGCGATTACAGCACTATGCTTGATTTTTTTAAATCTTTTAGTTTCAGCTTAGGCGTGTTAAAAACCTTGGGTGGGTTACTTAAAGTCGCAGACGTTCGCAACTACATTTTTAAAAATATGCTGTTTGAAGTGCCCGGTATTCGACGGCGTTTATTCCTTAAAGACGCACAAAAAATTATTCCCAGCCTGCAGCTAGACGACCTGTCTTTTGCGACAGGCATTGGTGGAATACGCCCTATCATGATTGATAAAAATCAGGCAAGACTGCATTTGGGCGAAGCGAAAATCGACCCAGGCCACGGAATTATTTTCAACATGACACCCTCGCCCGGCGCCACCAGTTGCTTGCACAATTCAGAGCGCGATTTACGCAGCATTGTTGAGCAACTGGATTGTCATCTCAACGAAGATGCGCTGCAAGCTGAGCTGTATAATACTTAGGGTTGCCGTAAAAATTAGTTTACATTTATGGGTTTCCAATCGCCATTTTAGCACCAAAAGTAGGCGCTCTTAGGCGAGGCGTGAGGAGGCCAAATAGTGAGCTATTTAACGGACGAACAACGCAGCTACAATGAGTGAGTGG
>CALZHW010000251.1 GCA_945787125.1 uncultured Ectothiorhodospiraceae bacterium | reverse complement strand
TTTGGGGCAAAGTGATAACACTCATCAAACAAGACAATTTATCCCCACTTAGAGCAGACTACTTTGACGATGAAGGCAATAAAATCCGTGAAATGTGGTTTGATCAGGAAAAGATAATTAACCAGAATGTCGTGCCCATGCGTATGCGCTTAATCCCTCTCGATAAACCTAATGAATCAACCATTGTCACCTACAGCACTCTTGAATTCGATATTTCAATCAAGAAAAACTTATTTTCTTTACAAAATTTACAGAAGCGTCGTTAAATATGAATACAACAAGCTCCGCTTTATCGACCCGAATTAACACCTTGTTTTTTATCGCTTGGCGCAATCTGTGGCGCAACAAAGTGCGTAGCGCCTTGACCATATCGGCTTTAGGCGGGGGTCTGGCGATGTTAATTCTTTATGTCGCCCTATTAGATGGCATGATCAAGCAGATGTCCGACTTTGCCACAAACATTTCGTCCGGTGTGATGCAAGTACACCGTGAGAAATTTGTCGAAGATCAAGACCTCTACGCCACCCTGCCCTGGCCGCTGATTGAAAAGTTACAGCAAGATAATCCATCAATTAAATTCTCTCCTAGATTATATGCGGCGGGTCTTGGTAGTGTGGCAGAAAACTCAAGCGGACTATTGATCAAGGCCATCGACCCTGAACAAGAGTCTCAGGTCACAACAATGCTCACTCACTTGCGCGCGGGGAAAGCCGATTTATCGGCCATAGACAGCAATACTCAGGATTATAATATCTATGATGTCATTGTTGGCGCCACATTCGCGAAAAATATGGATATTAAGGTTGGCAGTGAACTAGTCATCGTTTCGCAAGCAGCGGATGGCAGCATTGCCAATGGTTTATTTAATGTATCCGGCATACTCAAACCCATTGAGCCTGTATTTGACCGAACAGGCGTATTGATGTCGATTATATCCTTTCAGGAATTAATGGTACTAAATAATGGTGCGCACGAGTTAGCCATTCAAATAACGGATTTCAAAGACCTGCCAAACGTGCAGTCAGAACTCACAGCACAAATCAATCAATGGCAGAAAATAAATGCTGATAAAGAAAAAATAGTGGTGAAAAACTGGCGTGAACTCATGCCAGCGGTCTCCGATATGATAGAAGCCAGTAAAGCAGCTACCTTTATTCTCGGCTTTATTATGATTGGCCTTGCCTCCATGGGCATGCTTAACACGACCATCATGTCGATATTTGAGCGCAAACACGAATTTGGCATTCTGCTGTCACTCGGCATGGGTAAATACTGGTTATTACTCATGGTCATGTTTGAGGCCGTTTTTATCTCGATCATCTCAGGCATCTTCGGCTGTTTGCTGGGTTTAGCGGGTGCTTGGTGGCTGCAAGAATATGGGATAGATCTAAGTGCTTACATGCCGGACGGTTTTGATTATGGTGGAATTATTTTTGAACCCATATGGCGAGCACATATTAATTACGACAACATCTTGCTCAGCGCCCTATTGATGTTTTTTATTTCCTTGCTTGCCTCATTAATACCGTCATGGCGCACGGTAAAACTGAAGCCTGTGGAAGTTTTACGATGAAGGAAACGCCGCAAGCCCTACCATTGAAAATGTTGTTCCTGCTCGCTTGGCGAAATTTATGGCGGCACAAAAAACGCACGATCATCACATTAATAAGTATTGCGATTGGTTTTGGCCTAAGTGTTTTCTCTATTGGCATGCAGGATAGTGGTCATCATTCCATGGTGAAAAATGCGATAAATATGGGAGATGGACATATTACCCTGCAACAACAGGATTATTTAAACTCTCCTGCAAACTATCGTTTTATTAGTGAGGGTAAAGACACACTTTCACAGCTCAACACACTGAATATTCCTGGGCAGATCGTTCCTAGAATTAGTTTACAAGTCTTAGCCAGCACCGCCAATAATTCCGTTGGTGTGCAGCTACAGGGGATTGATGTCAGCAATGATCCCTTGTTACGTTTAATTGCTAAAAAACTCGTACAGGGAGAATGGCCAGAAGCAGGTGATGATAGAGGTTTACTAATAGGCACAGGTATGGCTAAAAAGTTAAAAGCAAAAACCGGCAGCAAAATCGTGCTTATGACAGGCACTCGCAGTGGCAATACCGAAGCACAGCTTGGGCGAGTACGCGGCATCTTTGAATCTGGCATTGCTGAGCTCGACAAATTTTTGATTCTCACCGACTTAAGTTATGCCACCCGCTTTCTGGTAGCTGAAGGAGGTGAAAAACAGCAACAACCGCTGACACGCATTGCCATCTTTCTCGATGATGAAAAAACCATGGCGTACTGGAAAGAAAAATTAGCGGAGGACAATAAAAATCCAGACATTGCCGTCCTGGACTGGCAGGATATGTTGCCACAACTCGTGCAGTACATTGTCATCGATGATGTCAGTGCTTATGTCATGATGATATTCATCTTATTGGTTATTGTATTTGGCATTATTAATACTGTGCTGATGGGAGTGCTTGAACGCACACGGGAATTTGGCTTATTACGCGCATTAGGTTTGCAACGTAATTATCTTGTGATGCTGATTTTATGCGAAACCATTTTATTAAGTCTGCTAGCCGTTATCTTCGGCTGGTTAATTGGCGGCTCTATTCATTTATATGTGGCTCAATACGGCATTGATTTTTCCGGTATGATACCCGAAGGAACAACATTTGCCGGCACATTCATGGATCCAGTGATTTATTCAGAACTATCAATGCATAGAATCATTCAATTAACCCTGATTGTCTTTTTAACGACGTTAGCCTCAGGCATTTATCCGGCTATCAAAGCGTCGCGAGTCACCCCAGTTGAGGCGTTAAGGACTTAATATGAAATTATTATCACTAAACAATGTTAATAAAGAATACCAGCAGGGTGACGTAACCATCAACGCATTGCAAAATGTCAATCTTGAGCTCAGTGACGGTGAATTTGCTGCATTAGTTGGGCCTTCTGGTTCGGGCAAAACTACCCTGCTGAATATTATTGGCGGGCTAGACAATCCTACCAGTGGCCTTATTCAACTCAATGGGCAAGATATGACGCAGTTTAATGAAGCTGAACTCTCACGTTTCCGTCTGTTTGAAATCGGCTTTGTTTTCCAGGCCTACAACTTGGTTCCTGTGCTTAGTGCACTGGAGAATGTAGAGCTTATTATGGTATTGCAAGGTAAACATAAAAAAGACCGTGAAGAACGCGCACAACACTACTTAAAGCTTGTCGGTTTACAAACCATGCAGCATCGCCGACCTAGCGCGCTAAGTGGTGGGCAACAGCAACGTGTGGCTGTTGCCCGTGCCCTGGCAGCAGGCCCGCGTATTGTTTTAGCTGACGAACCCACGGCAAACCTGGATTCTGAAAATGCATTTGCATTACTGGATATAATGCACGATCTGACCCATGAAGAAGGTACGACTTTTTTATTTTCCACCCATGATCCACGTGTCATGGAGAGGGCTGAACGCATTGTTACATTGCGTGATGGAAAAATAGAATCCGATGAGAGTCGCTAAAAGGCTTTTTGTCTCTGCTGTAGTGATAATCGTTTTATTTCCTGTAGCGTGGGCGAGTAATCTTGAGTTTACTCCCATTTTAAAAGCCAGCGCGTTTCTCGCGACACCCGGCAAAAATAGCACTCTCTATAATGATCAAAACAAATTTTATACAGATAATGAAATAGGCCTGCGCCTGAATGGAGAGTATAGTTTCAATGGTACAAATGGCATTGTTTTACACCTCAAAAACAATATTCGCGCTAGCAATAATACGTTAGGCAAGAGTTACGAAAATTCGCTTTTTCGATATCGGAATTTAAGTTATTCGTTTAAAAATGACACCACCGGAAAGAAACAATATGATTTCTATTCGGAGGTGGATCGATTATTCCTTTATGGCTCAACAGGCGATGTAATACTTTATGCCGGCCGGCAAGCCATAACCTGGGGGCTCGGCCGCTTTTGGCAGCCACTGGATATATTTGGTGCATTTCACCCGTTAACGCTCGACCGAGAATACAAACCCGGAATTGATGCTCTCAACCTGGAGTGGTACTCATCAAATTTCAGCCAACTAAATTTGGTCTATGCTTTCACTAATACAGAACAGATTAAGCGCAACAACAGTATAGCGCTGCACTATTTAAGACAAGTTAATGAAAGAATATCGCTCTCGTTACTTACTGCTGGTGTATTAGACAATATTTTTTTTGGCGCAGGGCTAGAATCTGAAATTTTTGATGCTGGTATAAGAATCGAAGCCATTGGGTTTCAGTGGCAGGAT
>CALZHW010000250.1 GCA_945787125.1 uncultured Ectothiorhodospiraceae bacterium | reverse complement strand
ATTGGACATCTGGCGCTCATATTTAGTCTGTATTGGCACGTTGTGAAATCACAAAAGTGCAGGAATAGTCGTTCTATTTCGAGCTTTTGTGATTGAATAACGTGCCAAGACGGGCTGAAGACGAGATGCAAGATGGGTAATTTATTTCATTCACGTTCCTAAGGAACGCGCGGCCCACCACACTTCCAGCACTGACTGAATTGCCCCTCAATACTCTCACCACACTCTGCGCATAGCCATTGAACATCCTTATTAACATTAGCCATTTCCGCCAGGTTTTGCTCATACTGGCTAATCAGTTTTTTAGCTTGATCATATTCTTCCGCGTCAAGCAACCAAACACTGGGATAGCTATCAGCCGGTATTTCGCCAATCGCACCCATCAATAATTCACCATTAACCGTGGCTTCGATACCATTGTCGTTAAGGTAGGCTTTAATCAACTGCGCAGAATAAAAATCAGACGCCTGAAAAACACGCTTCATAAGGTACCTCTGAAAAAATCATTCACAATCCAGCAAACTTTAGTTTTACACGAACAGTTTTACACGAATCTAGGAGCCTGTCCGAGAATGGAAAGCCTACTACGGAAAACCCGGTTTGCACACATTTCCCGATCCTTTTCAGCGAATAGCTACGGCTATTAACTTCAAACGATCGAAAAATCTGCACTAAATCGGTTTTCCCTCGTAACGACTTCCATTCTCGGACAGGCTCCTAGCCTGCAAGCCATTAATTCCGCTCAATTATAACTCACTAACGCCGTTCACGGTAACAAACAGCCACCGTAGTACTTTCATTAAGTGAATTTTCTCAGGATCAAATATTATGTTACATCAATAGCATACTCTGCTAGTATTGGGCTTTTTTTGACGCCAACACAAATGCAAGAGAACTCACAAGACCAAAGTCGCACATCGGAACCCATGGTAACGCTGGAGAGTGGTGACGCACAGATCACTATTCTGGGCACAGCCCACATTTCGCAAGCCAGTGCCGACAAAGTTCAAGAACTTATCGCCACAGGCGTTTACGATGCGGTGGCAGTCGAACTCTGTCCCAGCCGACACAACGCCATTGTCAATCCTGATGCCTTGGCCAAAATGGACTTGTTTAAAGTGATCAAACAAGGCCAGGCGAGCATGGTTGCCGCCAGCTTGGCATTAAGCGCTTATCAGCAAAGAATGGCGGAACAATTTGATATTGAACCCGGCGCTGAAATGCGTGTAGCGATCAAAGATGCTGAAGCTGCTCACCTGCCGGTACTGTTAATTGATCGAGAAATTGGCACAACCCTAAAACGCATTTATCGCAATATCCCATGGTGGAAACGTTTCAGCTTATTCTCAGGCTTGTTCGCCAGCGTTTTTTCCCGCGAAAAAGTCTCTGAAGAAGATATCGAACTCCTAAAACAAGGGGATATGCTGGAGTCCACCTTCTCGCAATTTGCCGAAGAAGAACAGCACCTTTTCAAACCACTAATCGATGAACGCGACGAATACATGTCAGCGCAATTACAGCAGCAAATTTCTGAAAACAATTACCAAAACGTACTCGCCATTGTTGGCGCTGGCCACATGAACGGCATGAAAAATTATATACAAGAGAAAAAAATCACCGAACCTGCCAAAAGAATCCTGGCGCTGGATACCATTCCCCCAGGTTCAACATGGCTCAAGTACGTACCATGGGTTATTGTTGGCGTGATCTTACTGGGTTTCGGCATAGGGTTTTCTCGCAGCAGTGAGTTTGGTATGGAACTCGTTACTGACTGGATTATTATCAACGGCAGCTTATCCGCATTAGGCGCACTCATCGCAATGGCTCACCCGTTAACAATTGTTACCGCCTTCATTGCGGCACCCATAACATCATTGAATCCTACAATTGGCGCTGGCATGGTAACGGCAGCAGTCGAGACCTATATTCGTCGGCCAACTGTTGCAGATTTCAGCCGTTTACGACAAGATACAACCAGCGTCAAAGGCTGGTGGAGCAATCAGGTAACGCGTATTTTATTGATTTTTATTTTCAGCTCACTGGGTTCAGCAATAGGCACCTATGTCGCAGGCTTTCAAATATTCAATAAACTAAACGGCAGTTAAAACTCCAATAACAAGCCGACTTTGTAACTCAAGCCACCTAATTCAATTTTTGGGTTACCGACTTTCGCGCGAGTCTTGCGCGCCTCCAGAATTAGATAGGAATTGATAACACCGTAGTCCTGATATATTGCTTGAGCAGATTTCCGCTCCAGAGGATCGAGTAAAATCTGCAAGCCTGCACGCAAGTGATGACCGTTGGTTCCCCCCTGCACTTTGCCTTGCCCCGAAATCTCTTGTCGATAATTAAAACGGGTATAACCACCGCCAAAATAAGGCACGAGCCACTGCTCTTCGGAAAATCGAGCACGGAACAATAGAAAAATATCAACCGGCACAATATGATAATGCACTGTTCCGCCCGTCAACTCACTAATGGGTAATCTTCCCTTGCCTTTATCAACACCATAGTTCAAGGCAACCCCGAGATCGAAAACAGAAAAAAAACGCCTTGCAAAAGCGACGCTTATCTCTGGCATTTTCTGACTACCATAATAAGTTGACCAGTTTTCGTCGTCCGGTTCGAATACACCGGCACTAAATTCAAATGACCACTTGGGTTCAGCAGCAAAGCTGCCCGGCATCAAAAAACAACCCACCACAAGCACGCACACGCTGGCCACAATATTATTCATTTTTATCATACTTTTCTCACTGTTAAACAACACAGCCGCTCTATCAACGTCAATACCAGCAAACAATAAAACATTAGCGTGAGCATAAACCACAACAATGAATACTCTAACAACTCTAACATAGTAACAATGGGTAATAACGCCCAACGCACCAGTGTTTTGAGGTTATTATTATGTTCGATATAATTCGCCAAGTAAGGACTGTGTTCGTAGTAAGCTGCAACAAAGGCCTGACCTGGAGTGTTTGTCAATAAATATTGATCACGAAACTGCCGCAGAACCAACACTTCATTCGCTGAATAATAACCAAAGGCTGCCGTTGCTATAAAGCAGCCTTCATTCGGCAACGCCGGGTAAGCAACAATCATTTCAGGCTGCCGACTGATTTTAAGGGATTCTTCACTGCGCTGGGGGTCACCAGCGTTAACAAATTTATCATCATAGATAAAAAAACTTTCGGATAATGGTTTATCTGAATTCTCTTCATCTGAGTTTTCTTCAGTGTAAGCCGCCACTTGAAAGTAACGGCGCAGCTGTGATTCGGCCTTCACCCAAACATCATAAACAGTATCATTTTTCAGCCCTGATATTTCGTAACTCGTACCTTGAACGTTGATGGGGTCATTTTCCCGCCCGGTATAGTAAAGCAAATAACGACTCGCCTTAACAACGGGTGTCCATTCAACTAGCAATTTACGATCGCGAGGCACAACAGAAGTCAGTACAGGCGCATCAGGTATTTCTGCTTGAGCCACTTGTCCAGGTATCGTTTCAATCAAGGTTCCATTCACCTCCGTATCCGAATCAATTTCGACCCTAGCAAACGAAATATCTTCTCGTGAATCCGAGTCATTCAAATTGATCAATGGGAATTCGGAATGATAAATCTTGTAACCGGTAATTTCCCGCGCCCCATTGTGCCGCCATTCTACGCTAATCGCCAAATCACTATCATTGGCAGCTGGCGTTAGGTTTTGAATTTCAATTGCCGCTGGAATTCCATCCGCTTGATCACCACCATAGGCTCCATAGACAACCTCATTGTTTGAGCCTTGGTTTTCCACACAGTCAGAATCTCGCGTTAAATGGAAATCATTATTGTCTTCATCAACGAAACCAATATCTGCCGTGCTGAGTCTTCCCGATCTTTCTACCTGAGCGGTATCACCTGGCGCCAATTGACCGAAACAATTATCATCGACGTTAATAAAACTCTGATTATCAATCTCGATAATATTCTGCTCAAATATATTTTTTTGAATATCACCGCCAATCTCATTTTGATTCATGACTGCTATATCATTCTCATAAAACACATTTTGCTGGATTGAGACCCCTGGCGTATCACCAATCTCAATCGCAACGTTGTCTAAGCCATTATTTTCATTGAACCCCAAATGAAATACATTGTTTAGAATTTTAAGGGTGGTGTCCAAGCTATCTCGCACAAGAATTGCCTGCTTAGCATCCAGGAATGTTATGTTTTGTATGTCGGCATTCACGCTACTATCAACAGAAATTATTGGCTGGTCAGGGTTCGCAGGCATGAAAATCACATCTTTGGTAGAGCGGCCT
>CALZHW010000249.1 GCA_945787125.1 uncultured Ectothiorhodospiraceae bacterium | reverse complement strand
TCCCCAAGTTGGGCTGTGCGTCTGTATTTATGTCAAGTGGGCAAGCTGTGGCGCATGCAGCACAAAAACTACATCCTGTTTCATCGAACGCCAAGTAAGGTATACCTGCTAACTTGTGGCCCTTTGAATGACGTTGGATAATGCCAATCTCACAACTGGATACACAGGGTGCCGCGCAGTGTCGGCATTCGTCAGTTGATACTTGCGCATGCCAGGGAGGTCTTGGTCCCTTCGCAGTCTGATTTCGCTGCAAGTCTTCTCTACCCGTTTGGGTGAAAAATTTTCCAAACAAGAAAGCCCGTCTGTCAGTATCCATTGTTTCATGTTTTTCCAAAAGTGGTTTTTCTAAAAGTGATTATTAACAAGTGGTTTTGCCTCTGCTTGTGGAACATGACATTGAGTGCAAATGTAACGGGCACCGATAATTTTGTTTGAAACCTTATCGGGTGAGTGGCGCAGATCGGTATAATGACTTGGCGGAATAAACGTTGGTTGTTGCGGCCCTTTTTTGAAATACTCGCCTTTTTGATCATGGCAAGCCAGGCAGTAATTCATTTTGGCTGTAATTGGCAGCATCATTTCAATTAGGTGAGGAATTTGTGGCGGCGCACCAGGATAAGCCCGTGGCAAAACCGGATCGGCGCCAGGCATGCTTCCTTTGTATTCGAAATTTTTGGGTGTTGGCGTTTCAAGCACGCTTGATTTACTTAGGCCCATTTCATGATCTACTATGCTTTGTGCAGACCACACTTGGCTGCTCCATCCTGATAAGCAGGCAATTATAACAAGAGTGAATGGCATGTTTTTCATGATTGTTGCACCTTGTAAATTTTTACTGCACATTTTTTGAAATCAGTTTGTTTGGAGATGGGGCAAGTTGAGTCCAGCGTTAATTTGTTAATAAATACTGCCTCGTCAAACCAAGGTACGAAGACCATTCCGCGAGGCATGCGGTTACGCCCGCCATGGGTTTCCACCAGAGCCTTGACCTTTCCTCGGCGTGATTCGATCCAGGCAATATCCTTTCGTTTTAGACCACGCTGCTGAGCATCTTGCGGATTCATATACAACATTGCAGAGGGTACTGCGCGGTGTAATTCTGGTACACGGCGTGTCATGGTGCCGCTGTGCCAGTGTTCTAATACTCGCCCGGTGCTAAGCCATACATCATATTCAGCATCAGGTTGTTCGACAGGTGCTGCATAGGGGCGGAAAAATATTTTGGCTTTGCCGTCTAAATTGACTTTCTCTGGATGTGTAACACCATCGAGGTCGCCGCTTGGCAGTGATTTTAGGGCTTTGCCATAAAAGTCGAATCCACTGCCTTTTTTCACGTAGGGATCATAGGTTTCATTGAACCGCCATTTGGTCTCCTTACCATTGACAACTGGCCAACGCAGCCCGCGTACGTCATCTTGCATATATAAGTCAAACGGAGCAAGGTCATGTCCGTGGTCACGTCCAAATTGGGCGTATTCTTCAAATAAAGCTTTTTCGACAAACCAATTATCACCTAATGCAGCAACGGTGTGATTATCGTGATTTTTTGCAATCGGATCGGGCCATTTGAATTTTTTATTGGCAGACGTGGCAAACAAGACATCGTAAAGTGTGTCGTCTGGCGAATAACCCATATTTTTAGCATTGTTGAGTACATCGGGTAAAGTGTTTTCAGAAAAACTGTCACTCTTTAATCCTGGTACTTTCTGCTGACCCCAAACGTCTTTTAATTTAAAGCGTTTAGAGAATTCCAGAATTTGCCAAATATCGCTTTTGGCCTCTGCTGGAGGCGGTACTTGTTCGCGCCACATTTGGGTGCGGCGTTCGGCATTGCCATATGCCCCCCATTTTTCAAAAATCATTGCTGAGGGTAAAATTAAGTCTGCAACTTTTGTCGAGATGCCGGGGTAGGCATCTGCAACGACGATAAAGTTATCCAATTCACGCGCGGCTTTGATCCAATGATTGGCATTAGCGGTGCCCTGGAAAGGATTGCATACCTGAACCCAAGCCCATTTAACTGAGCCGTCTTCCAGGTCGCGCATGATTTTAGTGATATGGCTACCGACTTTTGGATTGAGGGTGTTGGATGGTAATTGCCAGATTTTTTCTGCAAATTGGCGGTGTTTGGGATTGGTTACTACCATGTCGGCGGGTAAACGATGCGCGAAAGTGCCGACTTCCCGGGCTGTTCCGCATGCTGAGGGTTGGCCAGTGAGTGAAAACGCACCATTACCTGGTGTAGCTTGTTTACCGAGCAGTAAATGATTCATGTAAGCTTGTTCGTTAACCCACGTGCCACGCTGATGTTGATTGAAACCCATGGTCCAGAATGAGACGACCTTTCTTTGCGATTCAATGTACAAATCCGCGAGTTGTACTAGCTTGTTTTTAAATTCTTGTAATGGTTCATCAGCATCACCTTTGGCTAATTGAGCAACATAATCCAAGGTGTAAGGTTCCAGCGCTTGTTTGAAATTATCAAATTCAATCAACCAGTGTTTACCCGCTTGATCACTAGATTTTTGTAATACTCGCTCCCCAGCTTGTCGTCGTTGGGCTATGGCTTCGTCAACATCGAGCTCTATTTCAAGTTGCTTGGCTTGAGTATCTTTTTCAGCGGCATAAGCGAAAGCATCTGTATCACGCAACCCATAGCCAATGTCGTAAGGGCCAGTGGCAAATACGCAATGTTTGCTGACAAAATCCCAATTAACAGCATTACGTTTGATGATTTCACGCGCGATATAGTTTTGGATCGCCAAATCTGTCTGTGGCTTGAATATGATTTCAATATCCGCTAAATCGGATGACATATTGCTATAAGTACTTAAATTGACAATTCGAACATTGTCGTTGGTGCGGCGTCGATCAGCAATACGGCTCCAAAGGATTGGGTGCATTTCCGCCATATTAGCGCCCCACAAAACCATTGTGTCGGTGTGTTCAATATCGTCATAATTGCCTGAAGGTTCATCGATACCAAACGTTTGAATAAAACCTGCGACGGCAGAAGCCATACAATGACGCGCGTTAGGGTCAATATTATTACTGCGAAATCCGGCTTTCATGAGTTTGACGGCAGCATAGCCTTCTTGAACGGTATATTGTCCGGAGCCCATAATCGCCACACCTGTGGGACCCAGTTCACGATAAGATTTTTTGAACTGACGTTCCATTTCGTCAAAAGCACGTGCCCATGACACCGGTACAAAATCCCCTTGTTTATCAAATTTATCGTTTTTCATGCGCAACAAGGGCTGGGTGAGGCGATCTTCTCCATAAAGGATTTTACCGTTGAAGTAGCCTTTAATGCAGTTCAACCCACGATTCACCGGTGAATCTGGATCGCCTTTGGTAGCAACAATGCGACCATTTTTGGTGGCTATCTGGATGCCGCAGCCGACACCACAGAAGCGACACACGCCTTTGTCCCAGCGCCAATCATTTTCAATCTTGCTTGCAGCTGCTTGGGCGGTGGAATTTAAAGGTATACCAACACTTGCCGCTGTCGCAGCAGCAATACTGGATTTCAAAAAATCTCGTCGCGTAATACTCATGTGTGGCTCCTTAACAAAAACATCTTTTCACTTCCTCTTGCACAATATTGTTGCATTTTAGTGACACAAAATTTTAATTGGACCAAATAATTTTCTGGTTAAAGGTTACAAGGTAAAACTCAGACCTTGTATTTCATCGAGATCTGCGGGCATTTGTACTTGCACTTCATTATCATTTTCAAAATAGTGGTATACCATCTCAGCAAATAATACTAGCGGCAATGTTTTAATGCGTTTTAACCCGTCAACTTCGGCGTTAATCGATTCGGCTTCTTGTATGGCTATAATACGGGCAGATTCGATATCACTAAAATGCACGCTGACGCCAGGCAATGAGTTGAGTTGAGTGATGCACTTATCCATATGGTAGGGTTCGGTAACGATGAGAATACTTGATAAATTCACTGTGTTTTTCTCGGTTTCGTAGAGATAATTGGGAGATGTTATTATAGCAAATTAACTTGCTATACAGAGGGAAATAAAAAGAGTTTCTTCAGGTTGATCATTAACTAATTTTTTTTAACGCAAGTTTCAGAATTCAGAACACATTGTTGACAATCAGCACCTTGCCACCACGGACACGGGCATTGATATTTATCATTATTGTAGGTTTCGAGCTCCGAAATTTAATTTACAAAATATTTCAAGATGCTGATAGATCTAATGTATAATTATAAATAAATACAAGAGCTTTAGAAGATATGCAAAATCTATAAGTTATGCCAGCCTCATTGAGTCATAATTTCGAAAGTGAATATGGCGTGG
>CALZHW010000248.1 GCA_945787125.1 uncultured Ectothiorhodospiraceae bacterium | reverse complement strand
TCGGACTCCACTTAACCTTTGTCCCGAAAACCTGAAGTGATAGGATAACGTCGATCTCGACCAAATGCCTTGGGAGTAATTTTCACCCCAGGTGGTGCCTGACGACGCTTGTATTCATTGACATCTATTAATCGGGTAATTTTATAAACGACATCCGCACTAAAACCGGCACCAATAATTTCTGCCACACTTCTCTCTTGATCAATATACATCTCAATAATTGCGTCCAACGTTTTATAAGGCGGCAAGCTATCTTCATCTTTTTGATCATCACGTAATTCAGCGGATGGCGGACGATCAATAATGCGCTGAGGAATACGCTCATACTCACGATTACAATAATTCGCCAATTCAAAAACTTTTGTTTTGGGTACATCTTTTAAAACATCATATCCACCTGCCATATCACCATAAAGCGTCGAATAGCCCACCGCCATTTCACTTTTGTTGCCTGTGGTCAGTACCATGCTACCTTTTTTATTCGAGATCGCCATCAATACCGTTCCACGGACACGCGCTTGCATATTCTCTTCAGTACTATCAAATGGCCGGTCAGCAAATTCATCCGCTAATAACGTCAACAAACTTTCATACACTGATTCAATCGGAAGTATTTTGTACTCGACACCCAAGCGGGACGCCAACAATTTTGCGTCTTGCAAACTCATGTCTGAGGTATAACGCGTGGGCAGCATAACGGCTTCGACATTCGACGCGCCTAAAGCATCAACCGCTATGACAATGGTCAACGCCGAATCAATGCCACCAGACAAACCAAGCACCACACTGGTGAACCCATTTTTCCTAACATAATCTTGCACCCCTAAAACCAGCGCCCGATAAATTGCCTCATCTACATTAGATAGAGGATGTAACGGCGCTGCGACAAGTGCCTGAGAATCCAGATCAAACTCGACAACCGCTAATTCTTCCGTGAAACAAGCCAGACGGGAAATCACTTGCCCTTCATGATTCATAATAAAGGAGCCGCCATCAAATACCACTTCGTCCTGACCACCCACCAAATTGAGATAAACGACTGGCACCTTATTCTCAATAATGCGTTTACTCACCACGGCTTCACGCTCATTAATTTTACCGGCGTGAAACGGCGAAGCGTTGATATTAACGATTAACTCAGCACCCTGCTCCATCGCCGACTTCAGTGGCTCAGGAAACCAGATATCTTCACAAATACTCAAGCCCACTTTCACTTGATTAATTTCAAATACCGTCGGCATATTGCCTGCCGTGAAATAACGTTGCTCGTCAAACACGCTATAGTTCGGCAGCTTCCACTTGGTATAACTCGCAATTATCTCAGCGTGCTGCAGCACAACAGCTTGATTATATAAACAGCCATCAATACGCTGCGGCAAGCCCAATACAACAGCCATCGCCGTAACCTGGTTTTTAATTTGCGTCAAAGCTTCATCAACTTGCCTGATAAACGCATCTCGATACAACAAATCATCAGGCGGATAACCGCTTAACGCCAACTCAGGAAACACCAACAAATCGACATTTGAATCCGTATATTGTTTGATCGTATCGACTATTTTTAACGTGTTAGCTTCTATTGCACCAACGGTGAAGTTAAGCTGCGCCAGGGCTATGCAAATTTGTTTACTGTGCAAAGAACATCTACCTCATAATAATTATCCTAGATTTATCAGTTGAACCACGAATTCTACCCAAAGGGCACTCGGTAGCACAAGCTCTTGATGCACCTAGCAAATTCAAAAATATGCTGATCACCAATTAGGTGACCACGCAATTCTTAAATTCACTATGCACCTCAATATCTCGCCTCAAGCGCCTACTGTTGGTGCACTAAAAATTCGCGCCAACTGATTATTCTAGGATTATGTAACACTCAGGGCTAATAATAAAAAACCTGAGTGCCGTAAAAGTGTTATGTGCCGAATATTACACCAGAGACGAGCACTGCATCCAATTTCACATGAAAAAATCCGCATAGTACATTAATTCCTTCCCTACTACGGCCAAAAAACAAGCTAAAAAGTCCATTCTATCGAAATCATCCTAATGAAATACAAGCTTATGATAGTATTGAACACAAAAAGCGAGCAACGGAAAAAATTATGAAAAATTTAGCTACCCCAATAACAACAATCGCCTTATTGCTAGGCATTTCCAATGCTGGCGCAACCGCCTTTCTATCCATGGAGCCCCGTAGCATAGGCATGGGTGGCAGCAGTGTTGCTGTCGGCAATAGCTCACAAGCACATTATTATAATCCCGCTTTACTCGTGAGTGCGCCAGCAGATGAGGATTTTAATGTTGTTATTGACATTGCAGGTAAAGGATCAGACTCAGACTCCCTGATCCGCAATGCGGAAGAATTTTCAGATCGAGAATTTCTCAGTATTTTTACTAAAGACTTGAATAAACTTATTTTTGACATCGACAATGCCCTAAACGACGGACTGACGTCGGCTGAGCTGGATAGCTTACTGGCGCAACGTGACGATCTATTGTCTTCTTCTAACAATTTACAAACTGGCATTCAAAACATTACCAATCGATCGTTGAGCGGTGATTTCACGCTGGGCCTATTTGCCTCAAAACCGGGTGAGAAATACGGCTGGGCGGCCTATTTCAATCGCTATCTGGCGATTGCTGCGCAAGGCAATTTGCATCCTGACGACAACCAACTTATGACTGATATTATCGATGTATTGGATGTACAGTTGGATCGCGAAGATATTGTGCAATCGACAGCACAGCTACAATCTATCGTAACGAATTTAGAACAAACCAACCCAGAGGATCGTTTTGCTTCCACTGTTTCCTTATACGGTGGCGATATCAAGGAATTCGGTTTTGCCTATGCTTTCCCCGCAACACTAAATAGCTATTCCTTCGATGTTGGCATCACGCCGAAAATCATGTTGATTGATACATTTGATGAAACCCGATCGCTGAACCAGGTCGAGAATCAAAGTAATATTGAAAAAAGCGGTGAGATTAAAAGTTACACCTCACTCAATCTGGATTTCGGAGTTGCAAAACAACTTAGCGGTAACTGGAAAAGTGGTTTAGCGGTGAAAAACTTATTACCGCAAAAATTCAAAACACCCAATGGTGAAAAAGTAAAGATTGATCCAGCCGTGCGCATTGGCGTTGCGTACGTCAACCACTGGCTAAATGTCGGTGCTGATTTCGATATTAGTGAAAATTTCGACACTGCGGGTTATAGTCGCTCACGTTATGCCACAATCGGGGCAGAATTTGATATTTGGTTACTGCAATTACGCGCCGGCTATCGAATTAATTTGACCCATGATATCAGTTATCCTTCACTTGGATTGGGATTACATGTGTTTGGTTTCAGTGCCGATATTGCCGTCGCCGGAAAATTACCTGATCCTCAGGAAGGTGATACGGGTTTGGATGTAATTTCTGGTATGGAAGAACTCAACGTTGGCATGCGCATCGGTGCAAGATGGTAAAGACAAAGGTGCCATCTTCCAGCACCCATAGCGGCAAAACCTTACCAAGAGACGCTGTGAATACGTCCCTATAAGCTTGACAGCAGCTTCCATGCTGCCACAACACTCTCGGTAAGGCCTTGCCCCACTACGAGCGCTGACTACGGGGGAATATTTGAGCTTTAAGACAATTGATTCTCTCTTGCTTTACTCCACCAATTTACCAACAAACCATTGCTGATTTGCTGCATAAATCCGGAAAATTTATCGCCAATATTTTTCTTTTCAAGATATTTAACGGTGTAAATATCTGTAACCTCATGCCGACTCATTAGATAATCATCACTGGTTTGCAGCTCATCAACCAGATCCAACCCCTTGGCACGAGTGCCAAACCAATATTCCCCCGTAGAAACCTTATCAATATCCACCACAGGCCGTTCATGGGCAACAAAATCTTTAAACAAAACATGAACATCTTCTATATCTTCTTTAAACTTGCTGCGGGCTTCATCAGTATTCTCACCAAACACGGTTAATGTTCTTTTATATTGCCCGGCGGTTACCATTTCAAAATCAATATCGTGTTTTTTCAACAAACGATTAAAGTTAGGTAACTGCGCTATCACGCCAATGGAGCCCACAATAGCAAACGGTGCTGCTAGAATTTTATCTGCCACACAAGCCATCATATAACCACCGCTGGCTGCCACGTTATCAACCGAAATTGTCAGCGGCAAGTTTTTGTCCTTAATGCGCTTTAATTGCGACGCGGCCAAGCCATAGGTGTTAACCATTCCCCCGGCACTCTTTAAACGTACAAAAATCTCATCAACCGGATTCGCAACCATCAGTATGGCGGTAATTTCTTCACGTAAATTGGCGACAGC
>CALZHW010000247.1 GCA_945787125.1 uncultured Ectothiorhodospiraceae bacterium | reverse complement strand
AATATATTAACCGCAGAAGCCGAATGCTGGGCTTATGGTTACGATAATAGTCGCCAACACGCACTACCCGCCGCCGTCGTTTTCGCAACAAATGCCTCGCAAATTAAATCACTGGTAGAGTTTTGCAATGCGCAACACTTACCCCTGGTTGCCAGAGGCAGAGGAACCGGTACCACCGGTGCAACGGTTCCGACAATGGGAGGCATTGTCTTGTCGCTGGAAAAAATGAATAACATGCTAACAATTGATGCAGCAAATCGGCTTGCGCGGGTTGAACCAGGTGTCACCAACCAGGCATTGCAAGATGCCGCTGCCGCGCAAGGATTTTTCTGGCCACCAGACCCAACCAGCGCAGCATTTTGCACCATTGGTGGCAACCTGGCGTACAATTCAGCAGGACCACGAGCGGTAAAATACGGCACACCACGCGAGAACATACTGGGACTCAAGGCGATCACCGCAACCGGTACGGAAATCACGACAGGCACTTATACCAGCAAAGGTGTTGTCGGTTATGATCTCACCCGGCTTATAGTTGGCTCAGAGGGAACTTTGGCTATCATTACCGAAGCCACCTTGAAACTCACACCACTGGCCGAAGCAAAACGCGTATTACAGGCAGTTTTCGCCGACATTCATTCTGCCGCCCAGGCAGTTTCAGCCATTATGGCACAACCTTTTACACCTTGCGCACTTGAGTTTCTCGATAGCAACGCGATTAATATGGTACGTGATTATTCTAAAATTACATTACCAGAAAATGCAGGCGCTATGCTCATGATCGAAATTGATGGGCCTGCCGCCGCGCTTGAGTCTGGTGTCACACAGATTCATACTGCCGCAAAAAACAATGGCCTGCTGAGTTTTAAAGAAGCGCACAACAAACAGGAAATTGCCGATTTATGGGCGACTCGCAAAGCGTTATCGCCGGCATTACGGAATATTGCCCCAAAAAAAATTAATGAAGATGTCGTGGTACCTGTCTCACGTATTCCTGAGCTTATCGAAGGACTGGAAACACTTGGTCAGCAATATCACATAAAAATCGTTAACTTTGGACATGCTGGCAACGGCAACATCCATGTCAACCTGCTCATAAATCCTGACGACCCGCTAGATATGCGCAATGCAGAAAAATGCCTGGATGCCATATTTTCCCTGGTGATACGCCTGCAAGGCAGTCTTTCTGGTGAGCACGGCGTGGGCATAGCAAAAAGAGATTTTATTGATCGTGAAATTGATCCGCCGACATTAGACTTGATGCGCCAAATAAAAACGCTGTTTGACCCAAATAATATATTGAATCCCGGCAAAACTTTACCACCGGTAAAGCCTTACCACCGCTAAAGTCTAACAACGCAAATGAATCTCTACTATTGATTTTTCAACATTTCCTCAAATTCCTCAGCGGCCACTGCCGGTGAATACAAGAAACCCTGCGCATGATCACAACCAAAGGTTTTAAGCAAATCGCGCTGCTCTTCTGTTTCCACACCTTCGGCAATGGTCTGAATACCTAGCTTATGCGCCATCACAATGATCGCTTCAGTGAGCACCTTATCACTTTCATCTTCGATCAGTTTACTGATAAACGAACGATCTATTTTAAGGTAATCAATATCGAATTTTTTAAGATAGGAAAGCGATGAAAAGCCCGTTCCAAAATCATCAATCGAAACTTCAATACCACTGTTGCGATATTCCAAGAGACTTTGTTTGGTCTTGGAGGACTTTTTCAGCAATAGTCCCTCAGTAATTTCAACGGTAATACTACTGCCAGGCAAACCAAGCTGTGCTAGCTTGTCCGGCCAGGCAGCTTCCTGAGACGTGAATTCAAACTGGACGGGGGACTTATTAACGCTGACTGGTACAATTCTGCCCGTTTGCTGGCGTATTTTATCCACGCACTGAATAGACTGTCGAAACACCCACTCGCCAATCTCATGGATCAAACCCGATTCTTCCGCCAACGGAATAAAAACAGCAGGGCTAATCAAACCACGTTCAGAATGCTTCCAACGTAACAAAGCCTCGGACTTCACAATACGGCCACTCGCCAGCTCGATGATAGGCTGATAATATACATGCAACTCCTGACGAGCCAATGCCTGTCGTAAGTCGTGTGTCAAGGCGAGCTTTTCCTGCGCCTCCTGCTGCATCGATTGTGTAAAATAGCTAAAACATTGGCGCCCACTCTCTTTTGCCTGATACATTGCTTGATCGGCGTGTTTTAATAAATCACCAATATCCAGTGCATCATCCGGGTAAAGTGTAATGCCTATACTGGCTGAAATATAATAACCATTACTATCATTTTTAAAATAAAATGGCTGACTCAATTTATCGATAATTTGTTGCGCAATCCGATCGACATGCAAACGATCCCCAAACTCAGGTAAAATAGCAGTAAACTCATCGCCGCCCAGGCGGCCAATGGTATCAGTTTCACGCACACAGCCGCTAATCCTGCGTGCGGCTTCCACTAATAACAAATCACCCTTGGCATGCCCCAGGGTATCGTTGATTTCTTTAAACCGATCAAGATCAATAAATAACAAAGCCATGGCCAGTTTATGCCGATGCGCCTTTTTGATTTCTTGCTCTAAGCGATCTGTGAGCAAGCGTCGATTCGGCAGCTTGGTCAGCACGTCATAGTTGGCCTGCGTCCAGATAAGTTCGTCTTTCTGTTTCTTCTCTGTGATATCAGAAAACTGGGCGAGGTATCGATACACACTGCCATCGGGATGGCGGATAACGCTAATACTGGACCAGATTGCGAACTCATTACCGTTCTTGTGGCGATCCCACAGTTCACCTTGCCAATGCCCTTCGTCGGTAATTGCCTGCCACATTTCCTGGTAAAATATTTTCGTGTGACGATCGGACTGCAATATATTCGGGTTTTTGCCCTTTACTTCCGCCAATGTATAACCGGTAATCTGCGTAAACGCCGGGTTAATATCAACAATGCAATTTTGATCGTTAGTTACCATGATAGCTTCTGTACTTGATTGATAAATCGATGCCGCCATCCGCATGGACTCTTCCGCCAGCTTGCGTTCACTAATATCAGCCACACAACCAATCATGCGCAGCGGTTTACCTTGCGTATCACGGTTAAAGATATCACCGCGATCCAACACCCAGATTATCTGACCGTCTGCCCGGTACATACGGTGCTCACTATAATACGGTTGGTTTTCCGCTAAACATGCCTGAATCCGAGCCATCACTATTTCACGATCGTCTGCATGCAATATTTCGGCGAATTTTTCTACCGGATGTCTCAGCATCTCCTCACCATAACCCAACAATTCACACCAGCGTTGATTGTGCAGGACAATGTTATTCGATAAATCCCAATCCCAGATACCTTCGCCTGTCACTTGCATGACACTTTGTAAACGCTGCTCGTTGACCTCAAGGGTTTGTTTGATATCTTTAATGTCGGTAATGTCAGTGAAGGTCGCATAGACTTGAAATGGCCGATCTTCACCTGAGCGAAATTGTGGAGTCGCACTGACTTGCGCCCAGCGGGTTTCATTGCTTTCCGGATGAAACATACCCATTATCACATTATGTATTGGCTTGCTTGTACGTGCTGCCTGGGTGGTGGGGTATTCATCAAAGGGAAACTCCGAACTATCTTCGCGAAGCATTTTCCAACGGGGGTCAGATGGCTCTTTACCCTGCATCTGCGCCAGCGACAAGCCGAAAATTCGTTCCGCTGCTGGATTAGCATCGGTAATGCTGCCGTCTGGATTTTTGTAAACAATGCCGAGCTCCATCGTTTCAAAGAGTGCACGATGTTTGTGCTCACTTCTTTGCAAAGCCTCTTGTGCCTGCTTGAATTCGCTGACATCACGCATTGCACCAATACACCGCACCACCTTTCCGGTCTCGTCACGAATTAGTCGCACTTGATCAATAATGCTGGCAAACGAACCATCTTTACTACGAAAGCGGTACTCGAAACTACAGGCGTTATCGCCATTTGCACAGGCATCATCAAATTCCTTAAAAATTTTTTCACTGTCCTCTGGATGCAGCCGCTCATACCACCACTCGATATTTTGAGTAACTTCCTGTTCGCTATAACCGAAAACCTGCTCATAACCAATGCTTCGCTCAACCGTGTTAGCCAGCATGTCCCAATTCCAGACGAAATCGCTGCTTGATTGCATAAATAACCGCAAGTGCAGCTCTTTTTCTTCCAGCGCTTGCAGTGCATCGAGCCATTGTTTTCCTGTATACTGAAATGATGCTGGCATTCTATTGAACACCTACCTTCAGATCCGCATTTCTTTCGTGCCGTGTAAAGAAATTTGGAGCGGCCAAAGCCTGCTGTTGCACCACGGTGTT
>CALZHW010000246.1 GCA_945787125.1 uncultured Ectothiorhodospiraceae bacterium | reverse complement strand
CCAAGAGCTGCTCCAACAGCTATTCCAGTACCTGCAACAATATTGTTATTTATGTTTGGCTTGATCGCTCTGCACTTTGTGCGTGGCAAGGCTGTTCGTTTAGAGCAAACTCAAATAAACGTATAGCATCTTATTGATCAGAAACTCCGAGAGCAGGTCTTGCTTCTTTCCAAATGAGCGCAAGCCCAAGGCAAGACCTGCCCCCCCCCTGCAGATATTTACTTACCAAGGTATGAGAGTTTCAATTTTGTTGTTTTCCATAACGCCATCATTTCCACTTCTTAAGGAAAATCCCGGCCCATCTGATCCCTACGGCCAACATGAGAACGGATCAGGCAAACACCAAAAAAACCTCAATACCTAATCACCAAAATACTGCTCGGCAAGATTGAAGGCGTCGATGCCAATCCGAATCCCCTTTTGGCGCGCCGGCATGTCGTCTGTGGGCGGGTGGATACCCCCCCAAATTCGTGAAAGGCTGGTTTGATCAGAAGCGTCGCGATAGGTGGCCCATTGTAAGGTCAGATCTTCGCTAGGTCCGGATTCAAAAACCAGAAACGCCTTTTTAGGTGCTTTGAACTCTCCCATTCCACGAGGAAAATATGCATCACCCGTTAACAGAGTCAACACTTCAGCGGCAGCGCGTGAAAAAGTTGAATGGCCTGAAACATAGCCGGCAAATGGCGGGCTCACAAAAGTAGGGCGCTGATAGGGCCACCAGTTTTCGACTAAAACCCATTTGACCCCAGCATTATATTTAGTCGGATCAAGGATATAATTGGGACCGCGCCAAGCTTTGGCTTTAATATTGTAGAGCTTTTCATTATTGCTGCCCCGCAGATATTCAGGATCGTTGGGTTGCACCTGCTCAACCAGTCCGGGAATCAGTGGTAATCCACCAATATGATAGTTGGGTTGCGCCGGATCAGAACTCTGCCCCAACTTAGCCATTGCCCGGATAGCAGAAACCGGACGAAGGTAATCGTACCAACCCTTGATCCCCCACGTGGCCACAGCTGAATCATGCATTGCCCCAGCCAGCGCGAAATAACCCTTAATATCCCACTCCAGGTCACTCAGCATAGGCCCCTGGCCGCGGAAGCGCTTTTCCAGTTCGGGCTGATCGTTGACATAATTAATGATCGTAAACCAGTGCCCCGGCGGTGTCTCTGAGTCAGGGCCATCGGCCCAGAACTCAGCCAGAACACGAGCATAGTCGCCACGAAGCACCACGTTCGGTTCATAAGGCTTGCCGGTATAGGGATTAACTGTGTGCCCTGTGCTCGAGTCGCCACCGTTCATCCGATCATAGAAGGTCTCATATTCCGCGCTATTTTGCGGTAGGTTCTGGTTGTTGCCGACGGCACCCGGTGAAATGTCCAACATCACCCCATCGTTTGGATCAAGATGTGACGACCACGCCAGCACCACGGAAAAATTCCACTGGTACTCTTCAGTAAAGGCACCACCGTTGACAATATCTATATAGGGAGGCGCGCCTGGATCATGATAGACCCAATAATCAAAGCCATCGCGCTGGTAATTTGTGAGATCATTTTCGGTCAGAGAAAAAGGCGCCACCTGTCCCCATTCGGGTCCCACAAACTCCGTCGTAATCGTACCTAAGTCATTGCCCGACTGGTCAATAAACGACTCCAGATATAGGGGCTGCCAGCGATTCAAGTCAACGATATCGGGGTTGCCTGCGGCGGCGGGTGCCAATGGCGGATTTACAGGGGAGTAGGACTGAAGCGCATAGTCATTTGCCTCATTCGAGCCATCCTGCAGGCCATAGGCAATCATACACTCTGCGATGTGGTTACCTAGGGCGGCGGCCGAATTGCCAGAATAATCCGTTGATGTGTTGTTGATGTCATAACCCAGATTGGACATTAGCTTGTCAAACCGGAGCTGGGCTTCACTGGTGGCAGGTATGTTTCTGAAACGGTGAGACAATAGGCGATAGGCAGCGTAGCTAATCGCTTCTTCTTGAGCTATTTTAGTGAAAAATGGCATTGCAATACCATTAAACTCACAGCTGAAACCATTTACTGTCTTCCCGAGCAAATATGTTTGAGCGGTATCATCAAACACGGCCCAGGCATCATACATCACAGTTGATGTGTGAAACAGATTTCTGGAGTGGACAGTAGGGCGGGCAAAATCTTGTCTGATTGATGACAACAACGCCTCGTTCCACTGGCGCGCAACAGAATGTTTGCTCTCCACACCGCTGTTGTTAATACTGTGAAAACAACCCACAAACAACAAGATAACCGTTAAATAAATTGCCCATTTAGCTCCAACACTCAACTTCATACCAACCTAACCTTCATACCAATATTGTAAATATGCCAACCACAAATCAAAAAAGAACTTTTTAATTGATTGGATTAACTAAGGAGGCTCTTGTAAAACTAATTCTTCGTTAAATCAATAAAAAAATACACATTGATTACGTGTTAACCGAAAATTCCTAGTGGAAAAATGTTTTAACCCGGATATTTCATGAATTCACGAGATTATCGCAAAGAGATTTGATTTTACAGAAGATTATCTGATTGAGCGCCGTACCCGTGCTTACGGTCGATTGACGACTGTATGGATGCAGGAGATAGAGCAACGCAGGAGCAGCTTGCCGAAGATAATCTTCTGTAGATTCTAAGTTCAAGCGAGAAATCGTGTAATTCATGAATTATACGGTTTAACTCGATTTTCCTGTTATTTCTTTAAAACTGGCAAAATTAAATTAATTTAGGGCAAACCAATCCATCACAATCTAATTGATGCCAATATCCAAAAACTATTTGTTGCTGGTTTAGCTCTATTCTATAAAGCGCATCAGCTGATCGGCTGTCAATGCCGCAATGCCAAACATTAAATGACACATCACTTTAGCGTGACCTTGCACACGTACCACACGGCCATCATATTTGTCTTTTAACCGCCCATTGACACGTTCAACCGTGCTTCGCTCTGTATCTTACGACCTCCGCTGTTTTATGGCCTACATTTTTGCAACGTTTACTCTCGGCAGCAAGCTCTTCTATTAATGCGTTGTTTCTTTGTGGGTTGATCTTAATGATTGGGACGTGGCACAAATTTTTGCTGTGCTCATGAATCTGAGGTGAATCGTAAGCGGCGTCCATTAAATTATTGCAACTTGTCACTCGCCAACTCGTTATTTCTCCTAAAGGGATTACGGCTTGACAATCATGAGTTGAAACTGAGGTTAATATACAGCTAATCAGTATACCGCCATCTGCCGCGTCAATATGCAGCTTGCACCCTGTCCAACTTACTTTATAAACCTTGCTGTTTTTCTTTGTTCCCACGTTGCAGTCTTTTGGTAAGTTCTCTAGTTTTTCGGCAAGATTCATTTCGTCCAGTTGCTTGTCTAGTCGAGTTGGCCCTTTGGGGCGTCCTGGTTTTCGTTTCTTTTCCTCGGCAGTTTCTTTCACTTTTGTTTTGATCGGTTTCTCCCGTGTGTGTCCTGTGCGAAATTCTATTTCTACGCGGCAATTGGAAATTGAAACAATCCGCGACAGTGCGATTTCCGGCGATGATTATTCAAGGACACCACGTTGTTTAGAGTCGTATCCCTTGCTGCTTTTTGATTTGGCGTTTTCTTCTCCAATGAGGAATGCGCTCTCGTGTCATTATAGTAATCTTGGTATTGGTTGAGTTTTCTTGCCAAGTCTTCCGCGTTCCAAAACAAAACGTGATCTAGAAGCTCCTGCCTACAGATGCCGATTTGACGCTCTATAAATGGATGCGATGTGGGCGCACCCGGGACCGATTTGACTTTATCGATGCCCAATATCCGTAGGTTCGCCTGCCAACGATTGCATTCAAATGGTGGATCGTTATCCAAACTCAAACGCTTGGATAATGCTTTACCACGAATTATTTTATTAAACATGCAACACACCACGATTCCATCGGGATCACCAGAATGTACTGAAAAATCAATGATTCGCCGACTATAAATATCGATTGCAAGCATCACCCAATGTAACTTTAGTAAAACGGAGTCACAGCGAAACAAGTCTACCGACCATAAGCTGTCTTTCATATTACCAAAGAATGTTAACCAAGAGCATCCATCACCATAAGGCGTTCACGGCTAATTCATACTACGCATTAAATTTACATAAAATCAAAGCGCTACCTATAAGTTCTGAACAACCCCGCCTTAAAATGTAAAAATGGCCTCTCACATTTTATGAGCGATAAAGCTATTGCGATACCCATTACTGCATCTAACACCGGTGCTTCCATCGGAAGAACGCGCTTTTCAAAAACTCATGCAGGCTCATCACTATCTTGGCGTGCTACCTAAGACTGGCAATACGATCTGGTATGTTGCC
>CALZHW010000245.1 GCA_945787125.1 uncultured Ectothiorhodospiraceae bacterium | reverse complement strand
CCCGGGTTCTGTTGCTCGTATTTTTCAGCACACTAGTGATCGGCTGTAGTGGACTCAAGGAAAACCCGGTTCCTCATGTTAGTGTTGCCGAAATCGTGCAGATGAGTAAAACAGGCGAAGCTGACGCTGTCATAATCGACAAGATCCGTAATTCCGGCACAGTGTATAACTTGAGCGCAAGCCAACTTGCTAACCTGAGAGATAATGATGGTGTATCGGATGCGGTCATTGATTATATGCAGCAAACCTATATTGAGGCTGTACGGCTGAATCAACAACTAAATGATCTACGTTTCTGGACACCCTATTATGACGGTTTTATTTATGGGGGTTATCCATTCGGCTGGAATCGAGGCTGGTATCCGATTGAACCTTACCCGCCCTTTAGACGGCCGCATAGAAAGCCCCATAAACATGATAAACATGACTAGCCCTATATCCATTCGCCACGCTCATTTAACTCGGATAATTCATTGCACTAATTATTTTACCAAAAAAAATTGCTCATAGTTTTTAGCTATCTTTTTAGCCAACTTCTGGTTTTTCTTGTTTATAAATTGGTAAACATTATCAGTGTTTACTTCCAGGAACTGTGTTTTCTTATATTCTCTGATTATACTTTGCAGAACATGCATATCATGTAATTTACCCAGTATATCAGTCAAGCTTTCCAGCTGCCGCAGATACTTTGCTGAACTTTTCTGACTGACTTTTAGAGGTACAATCTCAAGTTGATAAAACAAATATTTTGACCATTTTCGCCATTGATGTGTAGCTTCCACTTCCAGACTTTTTTTAATGGCTTTCTTCCCCAACTTTTTAGCTTTCTTATAAGTATTAATTACCCCACTATCATGCTCTACTTTTGCAATTAAGTCATGATTCCTAAATTGACGCCAAAATGCCTGCTCATCAATAAAGTAACTCTTTAGTTTATCTTTACAATGAATTTCACTTTTTTCAGGCACTGGCATCAGTTTTAATAATTTTTCGAGTACTAACTTGTCCTTTTTATTGTTAAGAGTTGATTTAAATGAATTAATCAACTTACGGTTAACGTAGTCCTCTCGAGATTGGGAAAGTAGTTTTGCTGCATCACGTAGTAAGATGTCATGCGCAACATATAAATCATTATTTTTTAACAGTGGCTGTAAGACACGCCAATAAGCTCTAAGTCGTTTGGTGATAACTCTTATTTCATGAATAGTTTTAGCGGCATTGAGATCAGACTTGTTTATAAGCCTCAAACCCATGACGGAGTTTTCCAGCGCTGCTTGCTGTATATACTTTGTGGTTTGGTGTTTGCTATCTTTGGGCATAATTAAGCTTACATTATTTTAGCTCACAATCGGAGTTCAAATTTGCAAAAGTGCCACCTTCCAGCACCCGTAGCAGCAAAACCTTACCGAGAGACGCCATGAATACGTCCTTGTAGGCTTGGCGGCAGCATCCTTGCTGCCAACACTCTCGATAAGGCCTTGCCACTACGAGCGCTAATTACGGGAATAGCTTGAACTCCGATTGTGAGTTTCATCTACTCCGTATACACCGAATGAATTTATTGAGGGCGCTGTATTTGTACTAATTTTCCTTTATCTTTATCCAGATGCTGCCAGTCTTTCTCAAACTTGATATGTGCTAATGTTGCGGTTGGCAATATTTTACCATCTGTTGATTTTGGCAATGTGTCCTTCGCCAGATAATAAAGTAACTCTTCAAGACCAGGATTGTGACCGATTAATATTATTTTTTTTACATCTTCATGAAATTCTGCCAAAACATTCACTATGTCTTTACATGACGCCATATAAAGCTGACCAGGGAAAAATATTTCCTGCTCAGGAGTGTTTAATGCTTGACTTACTGTTACCGCAGTTTGCCAGGCACGCAATGCAGGTGAAGAGACTATTTTAACAGGATGGCTAATCTTACTTGCTAAGTACTCACCCATGTAACTAGCCGCTTTCTTGCCACGCTTATTTAAAGGCCGCTGGAAATCACTTGGCGCATTAGTATCCCAAGCTGACTTGGCATGTCTTAGAATGAATAAATCATAAGATTTCATTTGGAATTATCCCTACTACCACTGTGCAAGGGATTATACCCGTGGCACTTTGAGTTTAGGGTTTATGTGTGTTTCATACAGCTCTCGTTTGCTTGATGAATTCACGCTGAGTTCAATCCGTAGTGTACAGCCTTACATTCCCGAAAGCCTTCTTCATTAAGCTTCAACCTCTACTCAGCCCGCTGAGTCAGCTCATTGAGTTTTTCCACCATCAGATAACCCCGATGAGCATCGATAATACCCTCCTGTTTCCAATGCTGAAGTTGGCGGTTGACCACGATACGAACGCTACCAATCATTTCGGCCAAGGATTCATGAGAGAGGTCGTTGATCAATCGTGGTTCAGCATGCTCTGTTGGCTCGGCATCAACGTGGCGCAGAATCAACCGAGCTAAACGTGCCTCGGTGTCATGCAATGCCAGATCAGCAGCCAGGTTTGCCAGCGTGCACATCTGCTGGCCAAGGTAGGGCAATAAGGCACGATTAAATGCGGGATGTTCATCTATCCACTGTCGCGCTTCACTCATGGGCACACTCAGCAACGTAACATCATCCAGGGTCTCGAGCATAACATCGTGGGGCTGGCCATCCAACAGACTAAAGAGACAAAAACTATCACCGGGACCATGCAAAAACAAGGTAACCATGCGGCCGCTCTCCGGGTTGCTGCGACCCAGCCGAACCCGGCCGGACAACAAAATATGAAAACGTAGCCAAGTCTCCTCCAGCGGTAACAGGCGGCGATGTTTCCAAGTTTCGCGGCGGCAGTGTTGCAGTATATCCGTCAACGTGGCTTCGTCTAATTGACCGAACAGAGACGAGGACTTGAGGCATTGCAGGCTATCAGTAAAAAAAGGTGATTCACGTTTCATGCTTAACTTTCCTTTGAGTTAGAGCCATATTTAATTCGCCGAGAATGCTGCTATGTTCATCATCTCTTAGCACCTCTTTTTCTTCCAAAGCAATAGCCAGTGTATCTAATAATTTTATATGTTGCTTGAAAATCTGCTGCGCCCAGCGTCACCTGTACATTGAGAGTATAGCCTATCCGACGAATCCATTCATGGATGAAGGTACGAGCCCATGGATGGGCGAAGGTAGAACAATGCAGGAGCAATTGTCGAGAGCAATGCACTAGGGCAGGAGCCCGTAGGTACGAATCCATGGATGGATGAAGATAGAGCAATGCAGGAGCAATTGCCGAGAATAACGCAGGAGCAGTTATAGAGGAGCAATTGCCGACGAGCCCATGGATGGGCGAAGGTAGAGCAATGCAGGAGCAATTGCCGACGAGCAATTGCCGCGCAAGCTCTCCATTCTCTCACCGACTACTAATTAGGCTGAGCGTCACAATTGCTAAACATAATACCGATAGAACCTAACGAACGGTGTACCACTTTGGCACGTCTGCGCTTTAATGGTTTGTTGTTTTCCGGGGCAAATGCGATGTCGATAGTCGCATTTTTTGGAAACAATAAACCATTAGTTTTGATGCACATTCCCTGATCAGTTAAGTTTTCGGTTTTCGCTTGTGTGACGAGATAGTCATCCTGGTATAGCCAAATTGGAATTTCTTTGTTGTTTCGTAATGCGCTACGGTGATTCATAATTAAGCGACTCCTTTCTTAATAGTTATCGAAATACTCGGACAGACTCCTTAAGAAACGATTTAAATCCTAAACGAGACTCTGCGCCAACCGTTAGTTAAATATTAGTATACTCCTGTCACAAAAAAAAGATATTCAGATAAACATTACGTAGTCAGCAATTAAGTATATTAACCCGGATATTTCATGAATTCACGAGATTATCGCAAAGAGATTTTATTTTACAGAGTTTTATCTAATTGAGCGCCGTACCCGTGCGTACGGTCGATTGAAGATAATATTCTGTAGAATCAAAGATCAAGTGAGAAATCGTGTAATTCATGAATTATCCGGGTTAAATATATAAAGCTCTAAACCAAATCAAGTTTTGCATTGACCAATTCCGACACGTTGGCAACTGACAATTTGTGCTTAACAGTTCACCTACCATTAACCAGATACCCTACTCTCTTTGATCAGTAAACTTCTGCCGCTCATCGCTATCGGTTGGGATAATTCCAGAAACTCAAGTACAGTGGGGCTACATCTGCCAGGCTGCAGCTAATACCTAGGAGCCTGTGCTGCCTGGATTAGTCGATGGCTTTACAAATCAACCGTTTCCACCGCTTCAATTATGGTTGATCGGATAGCGATGCCAGTAAAGCAACAACAAATAACCAAACAGCATACCGCCCAAATGCGCAAAATGAGCTACGCCCGCTACGCTACCCGTGATACCGGCCCATAACTCTACGACGCCGTAGATCAGTACAAACCATTTCGCCCGCAACACGAT
>CALZHW010000244.1 GCA_945787125.1 uncultured Ectothiorhodospiraceae bacterium | reverse complement strand
TGGTTGTCAACTGTCACGTAACAACGCCTCTCATATGGGTGAGTATTTAGTGGGAATGGCCTATATTTTCTGCCAATACCCGAAAAAACACTTTTGATTTTTTACTAATAGGTGTTTAATACTTCCCGTACCCTAGTTAGCGCTTAAAGGCAAAGCGAAACCACCGTATTCACGAGTAACTTATTATGATTCATGTAAAAACATTAATATCTAGCACAGTGGTGAAATTCCTTAAAAGGTGGTGGGTTATACCATTGCTGTTAAGTTGTGGCTTTTCTGCTCAAGCAAAAACAACTTTACATGTTGGCGGCAGCGGCGTGGATCTCGCGACCATAAAAATTATCGCACAGGCGTTTAGCCAATCAAATTCCGATATAAAAATCCTGGTTTTGCCTAGCGTGGGTAGCGGTGGTGCGGTGCGGGGCGTAGTGCGCGGTAAATTGAATGTCGGACTAACGTCACGCTCCTTAAAAGACAAGGAAATTTCACCAGACGTTAGAGCCTACATGTATGCTAAAACGCCACTCGTATTTGTAGTTGCGGATTCCACCAACGTATCTGCCGTAAGCCATAAGCAATTGGGACACATGTATTCCGGCAAGCAATTGCAATGGAGTAACGGCAGTAACGCACGACCGATTTTAAGGCCTGTTTCCGATTCAGACGTACTGTTAATAAAGAAGGTCATTCCCTCTCTTACAGCGGATATTGAATTTGCCTATAAACGCCGTGGAATAGCGGTGGCCGCCACTGATCAAGAATCTGCTGACCTGATCTCCGCTGTTCCTGGTGCGTTTGGAACTTCCACTATGGCTTTAATTCTAAGCGAGCAACGACCGCTAAAGGCGTTGACCTTGGATGGCGTTGAACCGTCAAACGAGAACATGATGAACGGTTCATATCCGCTGGTAAAGAGCCTATATTTTGTAGTCAATGAGCCAGCATCTTCTGCCGTAAAGCAATTTCTGGAATTCATCCTAGCGCCAGAGGCGCAAGCAATTCTCAAGCGCACAGGCCACATGCCCATCGAGTACGTTCTTGAATGACAGACCAAATTAGTTCTCAACACCGCCTTAAAAAAATAACCAGCATGACCGCTATCACGGTAGCGACAGCTATTACTTTTCTTATACCATTAGGATTCTTCATAATCGCAGCCCACTATGAATCAAGGCAACTGCAATTTCAAATCGATCGTGCTGCCGATGCTGTTTCACAAATCATCTATAAGAATCCAGATAACTGGATGTTACAAGAACCAAGGTTGAACGATTATTTGGAGCAAGTTCAACGCCAGGATCCCAGATATCATTTATTTGTTATTGCAGCAGATAACGAAGTGTTAGTTGAGTCAGGGAGCGAAGTGGCTTCCCCTAAAAAAGTCTTATCCACCCATCTTACAGATGGTATAAACACCGTCGGTCAAGTCCAAGGAGAGTTGAGCTTACGACCACTCTTTTTTCAGCTTACGTTAGTTTTAGCAGGCTCTTTTACGCTCGGATTAATTGTCAATATCGTGCTGCAAGTTCTGCCATTTGCCGCATTACGGCGTGCCATGGACACACTATCCTTATCGCAGGCAGAACTTGAAGAAGAGGTTAGAGCGAAAGACTATGCTTTGGCGGAACTGAAAAAACTCGGTGAGGCTATGCAACATCAAGCGCTTCACGATGAACTAACCGACTTACCCAATCGTAACTATTTTCAACAACAGCTGGCTGATGCAGTTCGGGTTGCACAAGAGGAAAAGCAATCGGTAAGCACGTTTTTGGTCGACTTAGACCGTTTCAAAGAGATAAACGACACACTTGGGCATCATATGGGTGATGAGGTTTTAATTCAAACCGCAAAACGAATAGCCGATGTTTTGCCCAAGCATGCGTTCCTGGCGCGATTGGGTGGGGATGAATACGCAATTATAATGCGTCAATCATCAATTGAAAAAAGCGAACGCCTTGCCGAGGCAATTACTGCAACTTTAAAATCGCATATTGTGGTAGATGAATATCATTTGGTCGTACCCGGTAGCATCGGTATTGCGCAATGTCCAGAACATGGCAATTCATCATCACAGCTTTTGCGGCACGCAGACATCGCTATGTACCAAGCAAAGCGTGGAGGTCATGCTTTTGTTTGGTATCAACAAGATCTTGATGAAAACGTGCCTGGCCGCCTCGTATTAACAGCGGAGTTAAGAAGTGCTATTGATAACAAGCAGCTAAGCTTGCACTATCAGTCTAAAGTAAATTTAAAAGATGGCAGCTTGTCGGGTGTGGAGGCATTAGTACGCTGGCATCACCCGCAATTTGGATTTATTTCACCTGTGGAATTTGTAACCATTGCAGAGCAGGCAGGTATGATTAATGCATTAACTGATTTGGTGATTGAAACAGCACTGCAACAATTGTATGACTGGCGTCAAAAGGGCATCCTCATTGGCGTGGCGATAAATATATCAGCGCAAAACCTACAAAACGTAAAATTCCCAAGCCAGGTGCGCGAATTGGCACAACGTTATGAAGTGGAACCCCATTGGCTAACATTTGAAGTAACCGAAAGTAGCATTATGATTGATCCCATTCAGGCCAAAGCTATTATAAATGAGCTTGGCGAATGGGGAGCGAAAATCGCTGTGGATGACTTTGGTACGGGTTATTCTTCTCTTGCTTATGTAAAGCGCCTGGATATCAATGAGCTAAAAATAGACAAATCATTCGTCATGAATATGTTTAATGACAAAGACGATCAGGCTATCGTGCGTTCCACTATTGATCTGGCCCATAGTCTCGGTTTAAGCGCTACTGCTGAAGGCATAGAAGATGAAGAGACCTATGAGTTATTGCAACAGTTTGGTTGTGACATAGCTCAAGGCTATTTTATTTGTCGCCCCGTTGCTCCACAAGAATTGTTGGATTGGATAAACTGTTGGAATATACAACGCAATTTAAAAAGTTAGTGTCTTATTAACTAAACTCAAGATCGAAAGATTCAAATAAGATTGATCTTCGACTACCTCTGCATTCTATATTAAATACTCAGTTATCGCCTACTGTTTTTGAAATTTTAACAAGTAATTTTTTATATAGAATGCAAGCAATTCTCAATACATAAAATCATTGACATTAAATGGATGTAAGAACTATGCATTTTTTATTAATGTGACTGAATTCTGAAATTACCATTGTTTCTTGCACGATAAGTTGATTACAAACTTATATCGGGCTTATCAATATTACTTCTCAATTCGTTGGCTACAGCTTCAATTTTTTCTATTGCAACATTCACTTCTCCAGCAATCGCTGAAGCAATCATTTTGACCAAATTTTCCTCGTCACTACTTGATAATTTTTCGCCAGTTCCGGAACGTAAACTTTTTTTAAACTCAGCAGCCAAAGACCTGGACTTTTCATAATAGGTTTCTTGCATGCTTAACTCCTCATTATGGTGATAGATTGAGTGGGTTGTATTAATTTTGGATCAGTTATTATTGCCGTTAGTCCGAAGGCAGCTTGTTCAATGGCTTCGGCCAGGGTACGCCCAAAACCGCGTATGCCCATATCGGCTTCATGTGAGTAATACTCCTACTTTAAACACTACATTTGTTCATTCAATGACTTGCTTTACTCATTTTGAATAAGTCAATTTTTAATCATATTTCAACAAAGATTTTTTTTACAAACTAAGCTTATGTTTATTTCTCAAGAGATTCGCATCTATTCACACTCCTGCGAGAAATACGAGTGATAATTATCGCATTATTGAGTCAATTACTTTAAGTAATGATAAGTTGAATTAATCATGAAACATCACACCAAGACTAAAATGAAACTGAGTCTCTGATTTTCGTCCCTGCTGCCACAAATGTATTTGTCCAACTTGAACAACTGGATATCGATATTCAGCCTCATCAATTTATCCCACACGTACTTCACTGACAGTCCCAACCAGACTGATAAGTCGTCCAGAGGCAGAGTCAACAGTTTCCAAGTATTGAGGATATTCAGCAAGAAAGCGACCTTGAGGTGTTTTTCTAGTGCTAGGATAAAAACGTTGATCCAAGGGATAAGCTAAGATTTCTAACACAGTGCTAAGCTCCTGATTTTGACTACTAACTATTACTCCACCCCAAAGTATCTGAGGTGAGTAAAACAAAGTCAGTGCTATCCACTAAATATTGGCCGGCGGCATCATCAAAGCTGACCGCGCGAATTAAAACGCTTTGTGTGTTACTGGCTACAATGGGTTTTTTGACTAACGTTTTACTGTAATCGACAAAGGTGGTTTCATTAAAGGAATCGATACGTAACAGCACGGTATTGGCATAGAGATTCTGCAGATTGGTTTGCAAGGTTTGGGTCTCTCGGTATTCCGTCGCTGACAGGATGACCGCACCTTCCAATGGACCAGTCGCTTCACCCAAGGGGTTTACCATATTGCCTTGTTGATCAATTTCCGCGTAG
>CALZHW010000243.1 GCA_945787125.1 uncultured Ectothiorhodospiraceae bacterium | reverse complement strand
TAAACATCTTTAATTTTTAGTGGTCCAATAATCCTAGATTCCGCAGTTGAACGTTTACAGGTTAATATAACATCATGAATTTATTAAATATATCAACTGCACTGCAGTTCACCCTTTGGCTTAGTCACTGCAACCTGTATCGCACGCCCCTTTGCACTGAATTGCGTAATGAAATATTTCCCAAAGGGAACAACCATTTGGGAAATATTTCATTACGCAATTCAGCACAAAATGACGCACACTACAGGCTGCTCAACTGCGGATTCTAGGATTATTGAGTAAATTCTAAATCTTTCAATTCCATGATCGAGATCGCTTCATCATTGACATAAAACATTCTCAAACCAACCCCTGAAACCGGCTCACTTACCAGACCTAACCAGTCGGTTGATCGGCCTAAGAGTAACCGGTCTCTATCTTCGTCAAGTAATGTAGGGTAGATTGCAGGAATATAGACATCACCCTCTGGGCCGTCCTGATTGGTTTGCAAAGATGCTCGGCGCAATACCAGATCCACACTACTTTCTGGCGCGTGAAACTCAAGACTTACCACTCTATTGTAAGGCACCCAGTAATATTTTCCGGTGGATGTCAATAGTTCCAGCACACCAGGATTGGCATCATCCAGGTCACGGAAATCATCAAATGATACTCCGTTTAACATACCTTTGAGTTTTGGTCGTTGGCTTTCTGCTGCTTCCAGCAATGTGAAAGCCTCAGCTTTCTCTCCCTCGCGCATTAACAGCGATGCTTTCAAATAGGTCTGAATTAAATCATCTGGCTCTTCCAGCACTTCAGGGATTCGTCCTTCTGAATAGAATTGCTCGCGAGCCTTGCTTGCTCGAATCAATTGACGCCACATTGCCACGGTCATCATAGCATCAGGGTTTTGATGACCGATAAAGTCGAGTTGCTTGTCAGCGCGATCCCATTCTCTGGCAATCATCAACAACTCGCATAAAAAACCACGCTGGTCGACATCCATCGGCTTTTTTCTAACTTCTTCAGTTATTGCTTGAATTGCAGCGCTTAACTGACCCGCTTCAAATAATTCTTTGGCATTCATTGTTGGTCCTTTATTCAAGAAAGTACTTAAACCTCACAATCGGAGTTCATAGTAGTCACCGTTCGTAGTGGCAAGTCCTTAGAGAGAGTGTTGGCAGCAGGGATGCTGCCGCCAAGCCTACAGGGACGTATTCACGGCGACTCTCGCTAAGGACTTGCCACTGCGGGCGGTGAAAGGTAGCACTATGCAACTTTCAACTCCGATTGTGAGTTACACTTATACCTTCACATCAGACAGCTCGGTGACGAGCTTAACCCCGCTGACCATTTGATCCAGTTGAGTATGCGGTTTTAAATGGGCGATACATCGATATACCCCTGGTTTCCCCGCAATTTCCCGTACTTCTACTTTAGCTTCTGCCAAAGGGTATTTCGCTAAATATTCCTCTGAACCACTGGCGCTGGCCGTTGAGTAAGATAACAACCAGTTATACAAATAATCTTCACATTCTTGAGCAGTGAAAAAAGCGCCAACTTTCTCACGACCCAGCACTTTGATATAATGCGCGAAACGCGATACGCACAACATATATTGCAACATGCTGGATATTTTGGCGTTCATTTCAGCCGCCGCGTTAGCGTAAACATTGGCGCCTTGTACTGATTGATTGCTGTAGAAAGCGGCGTATTCAGTACCCTTGCTGTGGCACAATGGAATAAATCCTGCCTCGCTAAGATTTTTTTCGGCAAAATCAGTAATCAAAACATCGGTAGCAAACTTCAACGCGATACCGGGTTTATCGGTTTTAAAACTGGGCGTGGGAAGATCTGAAACGATACCACCACTACCAACTCCAGCATGCGATCCACGAATATTGGTGAACCAGGCATTACGAGCAAAAGACTGTATCAAGATAGCACCAAATGCATATACCGCATTGCCCCAGAGATAATCATTGCCGTCTTTATCAGAAACCTCTTCCACAAAATTAAACCCATCATTGCGAAACGTATCATGTTCATAAGACCGCCGCATTAATACTTTGGGCAAGGTCAAACCGACAAAACGCGCATCATCAGTTTGCCTGAAGTTATTCCATTTTTGATACTCCGCCTGTGAGAATATGGATTCATAATTTATCGGTAATCCGAGTCCGGAAAAACTATCAACCCCAAATAATACCGGATCAGCATTGGCGATAAACGGTGCAAAGGCTGCCGCAGAAATATGGGACATTTCTGCTAGTGCACCGATATCATCAGTTTTGTATTGCGGTCCTGGACGATGTCGAATGTTATAGTCACCGAGTAAGACACCAAAGGGCTCACCACCTGCTGAGCCAAACTCATCACTATAGATTTTTCGGAACAGTGCGCTTTGATCAAATTCAATCGCTCGTTCTAAATCTTTCACCAATGTTGACCAGCTCACATCAAGCAATTTTATTTTAATATTTTCAGTTTCATCTGCTTGATAAACCAGGTACTGTAAACCACGCCAGGAAGCCTCGATTTTTTGTAAAATGGGATGATGCAAAATGGCGTTCAATTGCTCATTCATCAATTCATCTATACGCGCAATTTGAAAATTTATCAGATGAACTAATTCTCGTTTAGAAATGTTTTCATTGATGTTTGCCAGTATGATAAATCGGCTAAGTATATCTTCAAAATGATGTGAACCAATAAAAGCATCAACACCATTGGACTGCAAAGCCTCTAATGATTCGGTGTGACGTAAACTATTTTCAAATAATTGCGCCAGAGATACATTCATGAGTGCATGCTAGACACTAACGTTAACGCTAACAAAAACAAAAATGATACCGATAACCGACGGCTGAAAGGACTCACCACAAGACAATCATGCATCGGCATGTTTGACTTGTGAGAAAAATTTGCAGCCGCCGACATCCGCTTAGCCTATTGTCGGAATACGCGCTACCATACGCAGTGAGGTGGTGAGCTCTTCCATTTGCAACCAGGGGCGCATCCATGCAACAGCATTATATACCCCAGGCTGACCAGGCACTTCTCGAACTTCAACCCGTGCTTCAGCCAATGGATATTTAGCTTTCATTTCTGCCCCAGAATTAGGATTGCCATTCACATAATTGAGTATCCAGCGATTTAACCACTCTTCGGCTTCTTTGGCTTCCATGAACGAACCAATTTTGTCGCGGCCCATTACTTTAAGATAATGTGCAACCCGTGATGTCGCCATCATATAGGGTAATCGCGCCGAAATTGCGGCGTTTTCTGTCGCCGCTGCTTCATCATAAACTTTGGATTTTTGTACTGATTGAGCACCGAAGAATACAGAGTAATCGGTGTTTTTGAAATGACATAATGGCAAGAAACCCAGTTGGCTCAATTCCGCTTCGCGTCGATCAGTAATGCCGACTTCAGTGGGACATTTCATATCAACATCGCCATCATCGCTCACAAAATTATACGTTGGCAGTCCTTCCACCTTGCCGCCACCTTCGACGCCGCGTATTGCTGTGCACCAACCATGCTTGGCGAATGCTTCGGTTAACTTGGCACCCATGACGTAAGATGCATTCATCCAGGTGAAATCATCATGCGCTGGTTCACCGCTGCCTTCGAATTCTTCGAAGTTAAATGAATCAATCGGCTTGGTCGCCTCACCGTAGGGTAATCGTGATAACGTTCGTGGCATAACCAGATTCACAAAACGGGCGTCATCCGATTCACGAAATGTGCGCCATTTAGCGTATTCAGCAGAATCAAATATTTTCTCTAAATCGCGAGGTTTAGCCAATTCTGTCCAATCACTAAAACCAAAGAGTTTCGGATCAGCGGCTGATATAAACGGACAAAAAGCACCTGCGGCAACCTGTGACATATTCGTTAGCATATCGATGTCTTCAGGGTGACCCGTAAATTCGTAATCACCCACCAAGGCGCCATAAGGTTCGCCACCCGGTGTGCCAAATTCATTTTCATAAAGTTTTTTAAATGTCTGACTTTGGTCAAATTCTACTGCTTTATCGAGGTCTTTAAAGACCTCTCGCTTACTCGCATTAAAGACTTTTATTTTAAGGGAAGAGCCCGTTTCAGAATTCATCACCAGATGGTGCAATCCCCGCCAGGAGCCTTCCAGTTTTTGCAATTTCTCATTATGTAAAATTGCTGACAACTGCCTAGACATCGCCACATCAATATCTTGAATGGCTTTATTTAATGTCACGGTTAAATTGCGATCCCAGGTAACAACGCCTTTTAATGCTTGCTCAGACAATGTGCGCAACAACTCTTCTGAGCGAGATCGTTCAGTTTGTTTAGTGGCACCAATGGCTTGTTCTAATAAACTAGCGTCTTCAGTAGTCTCTGCGGCATTGGTTTGTGCTTGTACATCTTTCTCAGTACCACTCATTATTTACCTTCCTTCGGTGCTTCAACACCGAGTTCATCTGATACCGTTTTTAAATTTTCCGTATTGCTGAG
>CALZHW010000242.1 GCA_945787125.1 uncultured Ectothiorhodospiraceae bacterium | reverse complement strand
TTCTCTACCTATAACCCCGGCTATTTGTTGCTGATTAGTTGTAATAATCATAGTGGTTCTCAACAACGATCCCTTTATTCAGGACTATGCCGAGGATATTAACGTCTTGTAACAACTGCGTAGCGTGCAGCAGTTCATTCTTTTGAGTCTTGCCATCTGCAACAACGATTAACATTGCATCAAGATGTTGGGACAGCGCGACCACATCATCACCGACTAAAACCGGCGGTAAATCAAATATCACCAACCGCTCAGGATATCGCTCTTTCGCCTCATTGATGAAATGCGTCATACGGGGAGAAGAGAGCAACTCTGAAGAGCCAGCGCTCACCCGATTGGTCGGTGCTATTACCAGATGCTCTATCCGCGGATTAACAAATATCTCCTGCATGGACTTGCCTGTTGTTAAATAATCATTCAGCCCATATTTTTCATCGAGTCCCAATGCATGTGAAATTCCCGGTCGTCTTAAATCGGTATCAACTAACAAGGCGGAATAATTTTGATCCAGCGCTATACTAATGGATAAATTAATGGCCGTCAGAGTTTTACCCACGGAGGGGTCGGGGCTGCTTATGCCGAGTGTCTTCCAATTGTTTTTCCGCATGGTTTTTAATACCCGAGTACGTAACAAACCATAGGTATCAATAATCAGGCCATCATCGCCTCCAACAAAAATTCGATTTTCACGCAAGAGCTTTTTCGAAAGCGACACTTCGCGTGTCGCTGTATATTCAACCGGCTCATTCGGCCTTAGATCAAGATTCACTTTAGCATGCGTTTTTTTAACGCCCTGCTTTGCCTGATCTAATGCTCTGGAGATACGATCCATCAAGTTTTCCTTAATATTGTAGCAATTAGAAAGATACTTAAACTCTTTCTAATCAATAGCCTTTGCTCTCATCCACCCCGCAAAGAGTAAAGACGTGATAATAACTTAGCAGTATTAGGCTAGTCTTTAGTTAGTAAATGAATGCTCAGCTTTCGAAGTCGCTTGATCAGCGAACAATTCAAACCATATTGTATCTAACGGCTTCCATATAAAGTGTGTCGCAATTAACAGCAAAAACAACACCAAGAGCAATATTGCCCAGCGTAATAGCCGACGGGCACCCTGCTTTGACACTTCCGTCTCATTTTGTATATAGGGAATCACGACAATCGGTAGCGCACCAAACACTTCGCTCACGCCCTTGCTACCGCGGATACTTCGATCTTTTAACTCAGCGACACCCACCGCTCCGATACCACCCATAAAAGCTAACAATCCTGAGAGCAGTGCGATTCCCAACCGGTTTGGTCGATCCGGGCTAGTGGGAAGATAAGCAGCGCCTTCGAGCACAAATCGCTCACCCTTTTCCCCAGCTTCTAACTGCTCAGCAAGTCTCGCTTCCATTTGTTTGTTGGTTAATTCTTCATATTTTTTCTTTGCATTGCCGTAATTGCGCGTTAAAATCTGGTAATCTCGCTCTACAATCGGTGTCTGAAAAACCCGAGCTTCATATTCTGAGAGTTTCTGAGAATAATTCTTTAGTTTTGCCATTTCCTCTTTTAAATTAGACTTTGCTGTATCCAGCTGCGTTTTTAGGGCAATAAAGCGTGGATTATCAGCTGGAATATCTAGCAGAGATGAGGCTTGATCATCAATCAAGTTTATCCCTCTTAACTCATTCTCAACGGCGGCTATTGACTTTTGCAGGCGCTTAACATCGGGATGTTCGTTGGCGTACTTTTGTTTTGCTTCTGAAAGCTGGCCTTTCAAACGTATTAATTTTGTCACCAGTTCGCTGACTCGCGCACCGCCCTCAGATTGACTACCTAAAGCTTGAATTTCTCGGCGCATCCTGATCATATCAGGATGCTCCGTTGAATATCTTACACTGGCCTGCAAGTACTCAGAAGCTAACACGCTTAATCTTTCCATGGGAGACTGGATGATTTTACCATCCTCGGTACGAACCGCTTTTCTTGGATCCGTGAGTGATAATTCGGTCTCAAGCGCCAATATCTGATCGTCGATTTTTGATATTCGGTCTTTAGTGGCTTCTATTTGCCCTTCTGTTTTCTCGTAAAGACGCATATTCACCTGCAGTAACTCAGGTAACTGAGAGGCTTGTTGCTGCTTAAATTTAGCTAGCGTTTTTTCTAATTCAACGATTTCTTCGCGTAGTCTTTCAGTTTCCTGTGCCAAAAAATTTGATACTTCAGCCGCCTGTTCGCTGCGCGCGAGCTTATTTTCCTCTAGGTAGCGCCGGGATAACTCAGCCGCAACAATTCGTGCTGTTGCTGGATTCTCCGCTTCATATCCGACAGTAAACGCGACAGTTGCAACTGATTTTGAGCTGCCCGCTTTAATATCGACCATCTCAACCGAAATGTTTTCTCGAATCATTTTAACCATATTGCTGATATCGCCTTTTTCTCTCATTTCCGAGAAAAGATCGAGCTTTTTTGATATCTCCACTAGATTTTCAAAAGTAACCAGCCGCTGTTTTATACCCTCGATACGCTCTTGCACATAACCGGTGACCGTAGTAGCAACAAGATCCTGAGGAATTTCTTGCCGTTCAATGAGAATAGTCGCTTCCGAACGATAGACCGGCGGCAATGTAAATGCGACAATCACCCCAATCACCAATACCAATGTAAAGACCAACAAAAACGGCAGTTTTCGTCTACCCAGGATTGCAATATAATCGGCAATCTCCATTGTTTGCTGCTGCCCCAAGCTTTCATTCACTACAAAACCATCCTAAAAATTAACCTTATTCCACATTAGAAATCCAGTGAAGTTTTTTTACTGTATCCCAACGTCACAGAAACAGAGTAACTGTCCGCATCATTGGGACTATCGAGGTGTTCTCTAACTCGGTATTGCACGCCACCACCTATAGACCACCAGCGCGTCAAGTTCCAGTTTAACCCCGACGAAATTTTACCAAAATACCGGGTAAACTTGACAGTTGAGTTTACCGATTTATTCTCAGTGGCTCTGAAATCGATATTACTTGACAGGCGCGGAAGGAGTTTACGTTGAACATTTATGTTTAGCCGATTATTGCCTACCATACTTCCCGATCCATTTGGTTGAATATCGTGGTTTGCACGTAGTCTAATTTTTCCAAACTCTGTAATATGAGTCAGTTGCAAACCCAGCAAATACCCATTATTGATCTCTTCACGCAGTGTATCTTCAGGTAAATCGTCAAACACAGATCGACGTAAACCTAAACTGACACCCGCATTTGTATATTCGCTTAGCCGTTTATGAAACGCCGCGATAAACAAATAGTTGTTAGCAGAAGATCCGCTCCTATCAGATGCATACTGCGAGAAGCCCAAAGATAGCTTCACAGTACTTTGCTCATCCAAGCTAAAGGTATTTGACCCATAAATAGCATGCTGCCTATAGTCAAACAATCCAGTACCCAATTCGTTACTACCATAAGATATATCTGTTAATTGATACCTTATTCCCCATTGCATCCGCTCATTGGCCTTATAGTTCCAAGCAGGCATTAATCGCAAAGTATTTTTTCTCACCTCTAGCTGAGTCAAGCCCACATCAACCTCTTCGGTAAGTTCGCCGTCTACGGTTTCTTCGATGATATCGTCGAAAATTGTCTCAATAGTTCTTGTGGTTGTATCCCTACGGTAAAGGCCGTCCAGCGCCCAAAGCGATAACTGCGCTTGCTTCTTAGATGCAAAAGTCAAAAATTGTTGATTCTTGGCGTAGCTACTAAACATCGAATGTAGACGGCCTTGCAGCATACTCGTCTCAGTCAGTCGATTAAGAGAGACTACAGCACGAAGAAGTGTTTCTGCCGTCGACTCGGCGGAAACACTCGACAAATTAATATTGTCTGTATACCTTTCCTCCAAGGCTATCGTCGGTAGAATCTCCCATGATTCAGCGCGCAGCGAACCGGGTAAAAAAAGTAGCATAACGAATGAGACTATGACTATACTCGACAAGCTGATAACTTTTATTTTTGCATGGCTACTATCGCTGACGAGCAAGAACCGCAAATGCTTTTTACAACCCAAGTCGAACATTGCGACCTAATTCCTGTGACACACTTACGGCACAACAACGACATCATCATTTTGTAACAGAATATTCTGCTCCAAATTCTGGCCGTTTTTTACCGCAACGTAATTGAATGGAAAAACCACTTCTTTGCCACCACGTCGACGTAATACTTTAATTTTTTTCTCCGCCGCATAGAGATCCAGTCCGCCGGCTAGTGTGAGTGCTTGCAAGACATCTACGTATCTGCCCACCGTAAATTGCCCGGATTTTTTCACTTTACCTATGACGTAAACCCTTAAGCCGGTTAGTTTGGTGACAGCGACAGTTACCATTGCATCAGGAATATATTTTTGGATTCTTTCAGTAATGTCAGCGCGCAATTGCGCCAGAGTTCTGCCGGCGGCTTTAACATCACCAGCAAATGGAAAAGAGATGCCGCCATCAGGCCTTACGATAACT
>CALZHW010000241.1 GCA_945787125.1 uncultured Ectothiorhodospiraceae bacterium | reverse complement strand
TGGGAAAGACGTTATGGTTTATTGGTGCCTCATCGCACACCGAAAGGTCACCGATTGTATACTCAGGAAGATATTGACCTTGTTCACCAGGCCGTTGAGCTTTTAAATAAAGGGATTTCGATCAGCCAGGTCAAAAATCACTTGCTGCCATCGAAAGAGCCAAAAAAGAAAAAAACAACTACAGCAAGTACGGTTGAACAATTACCGAACATTTGGGTGCAGTATCAGCAGCGTATACTTAATGCAGTAGTGCGCTTCGATAGTAATGCGTTAATAAATACCTACAACGAAGTGTTGGCGATTTATCCTTTGGATATCGTGACGACTTATTTGATTTTACCAATTTCCAGAAAGCTGGGCGATCGTTGGTTAGACGAAGTTGGTACTATCGCTGAGGAACATTTTTTCACTCAATTTTTACGCAACAAAATAGGTGCACGGTTTCATCATCAGCATTTAAAACCACAGGGGCCTAAGATTATTGCCGCTTGTTTTCCTGATGAACTCCATGAAATTGGCTTGCTTATCTTTTGTTTGGCGGCGAGTGAACACGGTTACGAGATAGTAACGCTAGGTTGTGATTTACCGCTCAGCGAGTTAGCACTTGTTGTAAAACAAACGGGTGCCTCAGGCATTTTATTGTCAGCCACGAATAAGCTCTCTGAAAAAACCTTGGAAAAAGATTTGCCAGACCTTGTAAATAGCGTGAATATCCCAGTGTTTGTTGGTGGCAAGGCTTCAGTAACTCACTGTGACGAAATTATTGCTATGGGTGCCGAACCATTAGGACATGATATACAACATGCCTTAAAAGAAATTGATTTGGTTTTAGGTAATGAATAGAGGCAGTTTTTAAGGTTGCGCAGTTGGGCGAATTAATCGAAGGCAAATGAATTAAATTCGCCCTTATGTGGTCATATTAATACTTAACGAATTAAAGGAGCTAATGATGAAAACAGGAATGCTACTACCCTTGTTTGGTTTGGGATTACTACTTTTTTCTGCAAACCCAGCAGTTGCCGCTGATGGACAAAGTTGTCCGGAAACATTGAATTTTAAAAAGGAAAAACTGGCAGATGATAATATTGTAGATCTTTGTCAAGAATACAAAGGCAAAGTAGTGATGGTGGTAAATACCGCAAGTTTTTGTGGTTTTACACCACAATATAAAAGCCTCGAGAGTATTTATAGCAAATATAAAGACAGTGGATTTGTTGTCTTAGGTTTTCCCTCCAACGACTTTGGCAAGCAAGAGCCAGGCGATGAAGCAAAAATCAAGGAATTCTGTGATAGAACCTACAAAGTGAAATTTCCAATGTTTGAAAAAACTGCGGTTGCCAAGGGAACAGACGATGCGATGTATAAAAAATTAGCGAGTATAGCGGGTGAGTATCCTTCATGGAATTTCCATAAGTATTTGTTGGATCGTGACGGAAAACTGGTTTCGAGTATCTCAAGCCGAGTCGATCCAGCGACGCGTTCCGTCACCGATCAAATAGAATCATTATTGTAACTCATAATCGGATTTCAACTATCAATCTCCCTAACCAGCGTTCTTAGTGGCGAAGCCCTGTCGAGAGTGCTGGCAGCATGAATGCTGCCTCCAAGCCTACAGGGAAGTATTCACGGCGTCTCTCGGTAAGGTTTTGCCGCTACGGGCGCTAGAAGGTGGCTCTACTTGCTGAAACTTTGAACTCTGATTGTAAGTAACAAACACTGCCCTGCAAACTAAACAGGGCAGTTTACTTTGCTCTCTGGCTTCACCAATATCAATTGCACATTGCTGATAGCGCGCTCTTCAAAACTTCCTTCGCAATAACACAGATAAAACTCCCATAACCGAACAAAATCGTCTTTATAACCTAGATCTTTAACCTGCTTGATGTTCTCAAAAAAGCGTAGTCGCCAATCACGCAATGTTTGAGCATAATGTAAGCCGATGTCTTCCAGATTATAAAAACGCATATCTGTGTGGTTGGTGAGAGCATTTTGTATGGCGGTTACTGAAGGAATAAAACAGCCAGGAAAAATAAAACGTTTGATGAAATCAACATCTTTCAAAGCGGTTAAATATTGTTGATCGGCAATAGTGATCGCCTGCAGTAACATTACCCCGTCGGGCTTTAATAACTTGCTACATTTTTGAAAATAAGTGTTTATGTAGTGATGGCCAACGGCCTCAATCATTTCGATTGAGACAATTTTATCATACAGTCCCAATAAATCACGATAATCACTGAGTAGAACGGTTATTTGTCCTTCCAGTCCTGCCTCAATAACCCGTTGTGTGGCTAAATTAAACTGTTCTTGGGAGATTGTCGCGGTAGTCACGTTGCAGTGATAGTTTTTGGCGGCATGCAGGGCAAAACCACCCCAGCCCGTGCCAATTTCTAATACATGATCGTTTTTGTTGAGTTGCAATTTCTGGCAAATTCTGTCGATTTTGTAAATCGACGCTTCTTCTAATGAGGCATTATCTCTCGGGTAAATAGCCGCTGAATACATCATATTTTGATCGAGGAAAAGTTTAAAAAAATCATTACCCAAGTCATAGTGTGCAGAAATATTACGTTGACTCCCTGAGTGTGTATTACGATTTAGCCAGTGCAAGACGCGCAATACCGGTGCTTGAATACGTGATAAACGATGATCCATATCATCTATTACGCCACGATTAAGCAGCATCAATCGTATTAAAGCGGTAAGATCGTCGCAGTCCCAAAAACTCGAGAAATATGCCTCACCCGCTGCGGCGCTGCCACCTAAAACAATGGCGCTATAAAATCGTGGATTGTTTACAGTGATTTGTATCACAGGGCCATTCGGATTTATCAGATTACCAAAACAATAGCGTTGATCGACGTCTCTTATAACGAGATACCCTCGATTGATTTTTTTTAGTTGACTGAGTAAAGCCTTTTTGGCGATCTTATCTAACCAGTTTTCACGGCTATATTTAGGTGTAATATCTGTTCTATTTGGGATAATTGATGTACTCATGTCAGTTCGCCCTTTAGGGTGCCTCCTGTTTACCGGGATGTTTGTGAAATGGGGTGCGTTTAAGCCAGAGTTTTAACGCCTGATAATAAATGCTGACAATTATTTTGACTGTCATCAGTGGAAACTGGATGAGAACTCTTGCTAACGATGCTGAATTTATTTCCTGTCTCTGCAGATTTATGCCCGCATAAAAATGCAATAAATTGTCTTGATAAACATTCATATCAACTGTCAAGTATTCTTCAGGTGATGACAACCGCCAGTCATATTGTTGCTTCATGCTGTTGAAAGGTGATACGTGAAATTTTTTATCGAAGGCGAAGTGTTGCGATGTGTCTCGAATCGGCAAAACATAACAGAATTGTTCATTCCAGGGTGTGTTGTTAATCTCCGCAACGATAGTATTCAGCCGTATCCCATCATCATCAAAACAATAATAGAAACTCACTGGGTTAAAACCGTAACCAAAGTATTTTAAATGAGTCAGTAAACGTATCGGGCCTGTGGGGTAAATGCCTGTTTCCTGGTCGACTAGCTGTCTAATGCTTATGTCCAGATCACAGGTTTTATGCCCTGTATGCTGAGTACGATCAAACCAGGCAATGTTGCTTCGTTTGTGTGACCACAACCAAAAGCGCTGGAAGAGGGTAGGTAATTCATCCAGATCCAAATACATCATAAACAAACGATAACTGAATGTATGCTGATTTGGTATAAAACGACTATGTTTTACCAGTCCGGAATAAATGCAACTTTTCATTATCGAGACCTTTCATTTAAACCTATTGTGAATCTGTTGTGTCTAGGAGCCTGTCCGAGAACGGGAAGCCTACTCGGCAACTGCTCCTACGTTGCTCTACCTCCTGCATCCATGCAGTCGTGCGATAAGCTAATTTTGCACACTTTTTCCGATCCTTTTCGATGAATAGCTACGGCTATTAACCTCAAACGATCGAAAAAACTGCACTAAAATGATCTTCCCTCACTACGGCTCCCACTCTCGGACAGGCTTCAAGGCAATATTTATCCTGCGCAAACCTGTTGATAATTATCGCCTTCAGCGCATTGCTCAAAGTGTTTGAGTGCATTGAGCGCACTGACCACGCCGTCTTCATGAAAACCGTAACGCCAATAAGCACCGCAATAAAAGGTGCGTTTTACACCATTGAGTTCAATCTGTCGTTGTTGTGCGGCAACACTGTTAGGGGTAAATACCGGATGATCATAAGTAAGGTGTTTTATGATTTTTGCCGGATTTATGACTTTGCTATTGTTTAAGGTGACGCAGAATTCAACCGGTGCTTTTATCGATTGCAGAATATTCATATTGTAGGTCAATGCTACTCGTTCTTGTTGCCGTTTTATAAGATGATAATTCCATGCTGCCCAGGAAATTTTTCTTTTCGGCAATACGGTTTTATCGGTATGTAAAACCGCTTCATTTTCTTGATAAGGTATTGCGCTTAAAATGGTTTTTTCTAAACGCGTTGCATCGCTTAGCATGTTCAATGC
>CALZHW010000240.1 GCA_945787125.1 uncultured Ectothiorhodospiraceae bacterium | reverse complement strand
AGTGACTTCGAAACAAAAGGATTTTGAACGTTTAGAAAATGGTTCGATTATTTAAACATTATATTCCTCTCAGTCTTATTGCGTTATCAATAGGCGAGTTTGCAGTCTTCGTTCTCAGCGTATATGCCGGCGGTAGCATTCGCTTTTCTGAAGCGCCTAACGAATTGCCAGATGATGTTTTCTGGCCCTCTGTTTTATTTGCCGCCGTAATGTTTACCTGCATGACTTCCATGGGGCTGTATCAGCGTCATTTGCGTGATGGTCGACGGGGCATGTTTCTGCGCATTGTTATTGCTTTTTTTCTTGGCTTCATCGCCATGACATTGCTGTTTTACTTATTTCCCGAAGTAATATTAGGCCGAGGCATTTTCGGCATCACTTGGCTCATCGCTTTTCTAGCCATCATTGCGGCGCGTCTTTTTTATATCAAACGTGTCAATCGCGAAGATCTCAAACGGCGGGTAATCGTCGCAGGCGTTGGAAAAAATGCGAATTTGATAGACACACTATTAAAACGACACACGGATAGGTTGGGTTTCAAGGTAATCGGTTATGTGCCAGTCAATGAGGAAGAAATTTGTGTCGACCGCAGTAAAGTTATCGAACACAATATGACATTCGTACAATTATCTGAAATTCATGATGTGGATGAAATAGTCATTGCGGTAACGGATCGACGCAAAGGTATGCCGGTTGAAGAGTTGCTCGATTGTAAAATGAGTGGCATTGATGTTATCGATTTGCAAACCTTTTTCGAACGCCAAACCGGCAAAATTATCCTCGATCTGTTGCAGCCCAGTTGGTTGATTTTTTCTGATGGTTTTGGTCAGGGGCGGATCAAGGATGTCAGCAAACGAATCTTTGATCTGCTGGCCAGCGGTATTTTGTTATTGGCTACGTTTCCGTTCATGTTAATAACCATGGTGGCGATTTATCTGGAAGATAGAGGGCCAGTTTTTTATCGCCAAGTTAGAGTGGGACAGAATTGGAAGCTCATCAAGGTGGTGAAGTTCAGGAGCATGCGAATTGATGCTGAGAAGGCAGGCGCACAATTTGCTCAAAAAGACGATGATAGAGTCACCCGCGTAGGGAAGTTTATTCGTAAAACACGGATTGATGAATTGCCTCAATTGTTGAATGTGTTTAAAGGTGAAATGAGTTTCGTGGGCCCACGTCCTGAACGGCCTGAATTTGTCGAAGATTTTTCGAAAAATATCCCATTTTATTCAGAGCGCCATCGGGTTAAGCCCGGTATCACCGGCTGGGCGCAAATTATGTATCCCTATGGCAGCGATGAAAAAGACACGATTCAAAAACTGCAGTACGATTTATATTACGTCAAAAACTACAGTGTGTTTCTTGATGTCACGGTTCTTTTCCAAACAGCGGAAGTGATTTTGTGGGGCAAAGGTGCTCGATAATATCTGATGGAAACCACGGCATTACAACTAGGCATCGTTGGATACGTCTTAGCTGGGTTTAGTTTTTTCATACTGATTTGTTGGCAGCTTATTTTTTGGCGCAAACGACTCAATGCGCCAATTTTATTTGCTTTTTTATTCGTGTCAATCTTATGGGCCGTCGTTACTGCGTATGCGCTAGAAGAAAATAGTAGAGTTACTATTTACACGGTCGGAATAGAGCTGCTGCGTTATTCATTCGCTTATTTGTTTCTCATTCAATTAAGCTCGTCGTACTTTCAGGTTAAGAACAACACTGCTTATCAGTGGTTAATCAAAGTGGGGTTTACCACAATTGTCGCTATGTTCGTGCTGCTGCTTTATGTGGTTTTAAGTAGTGCCGTAAATGCAACTTTTGGCTTTGATTTAAGAATCATTGGGCATATTGCACTGGCTGTTATTGGTTTGGTACTGGTTGAACATTTGTTCAGGCAATCTGATAATGAGCACCGCTGGGCGATTAAATTTCTGTGCTTTAGCTTTTTTATTATGTTCACGTATGACTTTTATGTTTATAGCGATGCACTACTTTTTAGAGCCTTGGACCCGAATATCTGGCAGGCGCGAGGTTTTGTTTACGCACTCAGTGTGCCGCTATTGGCGATAGCCATTTCCAGAAGTCAACCTATTGTAAGCACGGTAAGTATTTCCCGCGCAACGGTGTTTTATACCACAGCAATAATATTTTCTGCGGGCTATCTGATTTTAACCTCGATCGGCGGTTTTTATTTGCGCGCTTTTGGTGGTGACTGGGGTAAAGTTGTTGCCATTACCTTCGTTTTTTCCGCCATTCTGGTATTTTTTATTCTGATATTTTCCGGCCATATCCGCGCCCGTGTACGGGTGTTTATCGACAAACATTTTCTTGAATACAAATATGATTATCGCGAACAATGGTTGGGCTTAATTCGTGAACTCTCTCTGGGTAGTGCTTCAAAAACCCTGGAGGAAAGAGCGTTACATGCCGTTACGGAGCTCATGGATAGTGCTACGGGATGCTTGTGGGTGAAGCAAAAGCAAGCTAATTATGTAGCTGTTGCACGACTCGGCATGGAAGAGCTTGAGAATTTGCGCGAATCTCAGCAAAGCTCATTAGCGACTTTTCTTGAAACCTGGCAATGGGTCATTAATCTGGATGAGTTAAGACAAAACCCGGAGATGTATCAAGGGTTGACGCCGCCGGAGTGGTTGGTACGTTTGCCTAACGCCTGGTTAATTGTGCCGTTGATGCTGCAAAGTCAACTTTATGGCTTTATTGTCTTATCGCACTCGCGGTCGCAAAAAAACTTCAACTGGGAAGATATTGACTTGCTTAAAACGGCGGGGCGACAAATAGCGATCCATTTAGCGCAAGAAACGTCATCGATGGCGCTGGTTGAAGCGCGACAATTCGAAGCATTTAATCGATTCTCCGCTTACGTAGTGCATGATTTAAAAAATTTGGTCTCGCAGCTTGCGTTGGTAGTCAAAAATGCGGAGAAACATAAACACAATCCGGAGTTTATGGATGATGCGATTCGAACGGTGGATAATTCGGTATTGCGAATGAATAAACTGCTTGCTCAGTTGAGAAGCGATGCCATGGATCATACGCTTAAGGATCGTATCGAGATCAATCAAAGCTTACAGTTAGTCGTGCAAGAAAAATCACAAGCTTTGCCGATTCCACGTATTCATTCCACGGTCAACAAGGTTTATATCAAGGGCGATGAAGCACGTTTTATCATTATCATTGGTCATCTGGTACAAAACGCGCAAGATGCGACAGCGAATGATGGTGAAATCAATATTCAACTGGGTGTTGAAGAAAAAAATGTTAGGCTGGTGATCGAAGACACGGGCAATGGCATGGACGAAATATTTATTAAAGAGCGTCTGTTCAAGCCCTTTGACACCACCAAGGGTCTAACGGGCATGGGCATTGGCGCGCATGAAAGCCGGGAATTTATTACCGAGTTAGGTGGTAGCATGACGGTGGAAAGTGAGGTTGGAATCGGTACCCGCTTTATCTTAATATTACCGATGGATGGGTATAGTAAAACGGATGGATGAATTGTATTCGTTAGGAGAGTTGTGTGGCTAAGAAAGAATCATTATTGGTCGTTGAAGATGACCAAGGAATCCAAAGCCAGCTGAAATGGAGTTTTGATGATTACGATGTAAATATCGCAGGCGATCGGGAGGAAGCAATTTCGCTGCTACGCCGAATCGAACCCAAGGTAGTGACACTCGATATGGGTTTGCCACCTGATCCAGGCGGAACCACTGAAGGATTAGCTACTTTACAGCAGATTCTTGAACTCGCACCACAAACTAAAGTGGTGGTGGTTACTGGCAATGATGACCGAGAGTCCGCTGTTAAAGCGATTGGTTTGGGCGCCTACGATTTTTATTTAAAACCCATCGATGCTGATATTTTAAGCCTGATTGTAAATCGTGCATTTCGAGTGCGTGAGCTTGAAGATGAAAATTCGCGACTCAGTTCAATTGAGGTTGAATCGCCATTAACCGGTCTGATCGCTGCGAGTCCACAAATGCTTAAAATTTGTCGAACGATAGAGAAAGTCGCGCCCGCTGATGTGACAACTTTGTTACTTGGCGAAAGCGGCACCGGCAAAGAAGTGTTAGCAAAGGCATTGCACTCACTAAGTCCGCGTGCCAAGCAGCGTTTTGTGGCGATTAATTGCGCGGCTATTCCTGAGAATTTATTAGAAAGTGAATTATTCGGGTACGAAAAGGGCGCTTTTACCGGCGCGACTAAACAGACCTTGGGTAAAATTGAAACGGCGAATCAGGGCACGTTATTTCTCGATGAAATCGGTGACTTGCCACTACCGCTGCAAGCCAAGTTACTGCGCTTTTTGCAGGAGCGCGTTATTGAACGAGTCGGTGGCCGGCAGGAAATCCCCGTCGATGTACGAGTGATTTGCGCAACTCATCGCAATATTAAAGACATGATCCAGTCCGGTGACTTTCGTGAAGATCTCTATTATCGCTTAAGCGAAATCAGCATAGCCATTCCCTCGGTTCGAGAGCGTGAAGGGGATGCCGTTTTGTTAGCGCGCGCCTTTATTCATAAATACGCACAAGA